>NZ_ADHJ01000023.1:0-231806 GCF_000193415.1 Paenibacillus vortex V453 | reverse complement strand
AAACCGGTTATAGCAGAACAAGTCACTCGTCATCTTCATTCCATATCCCCTTGTATAAAACGGGAACCGCTGCAAGCCCCAAACGATCCGCCCAATCCTCTGTCTCATCCCATGAGAGGCATACGTTATGTTCGTTCCACACCGAGAACAGTAAGAAATAGGAAGGCAGCGCTGAGTACAAAAGGGAATGCTTGGCATATGCGTTTTCCCCGCATATGCGATATCCTTCCGGGATCCGATATTTAATCATACGCACATAAAAAAACTGACTGCTGACAGGACCGCATCCCGCCAAGCAATCAGCTGTGAAACTTCCGTCTACTGAACCGAGTTGCCTTTTGGAGCGACTGCGGTTGTTCCTCTCTCCACTAACTTGACCGGTACCAGCATCCTGCTCGGCGTCTGCTTCCCTCGTTCCAGCCAATTCACCACGTTTTCAGCCGCTTGACGACCAATCTCGTAAAAATTCTGTTCTACCGTGGTCAACGGAATGATGACATGCTCCGTCACCGGATTGTTATCAAAACCTATAATCGAAATATCCTCCGGAATGCGGATGCCTCTCTCCATACAAAGATTCAGCAAATTAGCTGCAATCAGATCGTTCTCTGTCTGAACCGCAGACACTCCTTCCATCCGGTAAGAGTCCAGCAGCTCATTATAAAATCGTTCGACGCCAATCTTTTCCCGGTATCCCTTCATATTCAGCTTGATGTATCTGCTGTCTACGGGAATTCCATGGTCTTTAAGCGCTTGGCAGTATCCGAAATATCGGTCGCGCACGGAAGAGGTGGATTCGATGCTGACCGCGGTCAGAAAGGCGATTTTTCGATGTCCAAGCTCAATCAATTTGGATACGGCTTGGTAGGAGCCGTTGAAATTGTCCGATACAACCGCTCCTAAGGGAAGGCTGTCGAAATACTTGTCAATGGTGATGATCGGATAGTCTTCAAGGCACAGCCGATGCAGAATATCGTAGTTCGTCTGATCGTTTCTCGGATACAGAATGATGGCCGCAATGCCCTTCCGGGTCAGCATCTCCAGCAGATCGCGTTCTTTCTGGGAGTCGTAATCGCTTTGGTGAATGCTCAAATAATAGCCGTTCGCGTTTAGCCAGTCCGAAGCTCCGCGAATATAACCCATCGTACCACGGTCGTCCTCGGAAGGCAGGATAAGCGAGATCATTTTCTCTGTTCCATCGGAACGCTGCTCAGGGCCCCGGGTTCGAGACTTTACAAAGCTCCCGCTTCCCTTAATTCGGTAGATGAACCCGTCCCGCTCCAGCTCCTCGAGCGCTCTTCTTGTTGTAATACGGCTCACGCCGAAGGTGGTGCTAAGTTCAGCCTCTGTCGGAAGCTGGGCTTCCGGAAGGTAACGCCCCGATGAAATTTGCGATTTAAGCTCGTCCATAATGACGCTGTACAGCGGTTTATTGTCTTTGCTCAACTTGGTTCTCATCCCATCTTTATCTTTTTTCCAGTTGTGGACTAGTCGCACTCAAATTATATCGTTTGCATCAATAGCATGTAAACCGCCCTTAGGATCAGTCCTATCCCACTTTCCCCAATCCGGTCAAGCGACTCCCTTAACATCCTGGAAATTCAGCCTTTCCGGATGGGCGGCTTACCTCATTTTATTTTACGTTTGAGTAGCGTTCATACTGTGCCTTTTTGATATCCAGATAGCTCTGGGCTCCCATCTTGTCGAGCGTCTTCACGTATTGATCCCAATCGGTATCCAGACTGGCTTTGCCCGTGACAAACTTTACCCGCATTTCCTCAATATATTTATTAATGTCGGTCAGGATCGCGCTTGTTTGATTCGCTTCGTCATCCGTGGGTACAAAATCCGGCCACAGCTCTTTGGGCGCCAAAACATCCAGCTCTGCCGGATCCGCCTTGATCTCATCCGCAACCGTCGTTCCCCTCGCTGCCATTCGCAAGCTGTCGTCCGGCTCAACATATGGATAATAGGCTCCATATACATTGTCAACATATTGGAAAGCACCTAGCTGGACGCCGCCCTTGTAGTTCAAGATCTCATCCTTGTATTTCGGTTTGCCATCAACCAGGTCGTAGGTTTCGCCTTCCAGGCCAAATGTGCCAAAATTGATGCCCTCCTCTCCATAGAAATAATCAATCCATTTGATTGTTTCAACGGGATACTTGTTTTTGTTCGTGATTACAAAACCGAAGATACCCTTGGCCGGAGGGCCGAGCACGCCTGCCAGCTTATCACCGTTCGGACCTTCCAGCGCATGGATTCCCACATAGTTTTCTGCTGTATCCTTACCGATGTAACCCGGCCCTTCCCACACGAAGGAGCCAATCAAGTTGTTAGAGCCGTCTGTTGACCACTTGGCATAATCATAACCGGTCGTAAAATTTTGCTGAGCAAGCGAGCCGTCCTTATACAGATCATTCATATAACGCAAAAGCTCCCTGTACTTCGGATCATTGAAAGTTGTTTTAACCGCGCCGTCCGCGTCCTTGTAGAGGTATTGGCCGAACGCTTTGGCTCCGCCTTCTCCCATGCCGAAGCTGCCTGCCAAAAAGCTCTCCAGGAACGTCCAGTATTGGGATTCGAGCACCCAGCCCAGACGTGAGCTGTCCTTCTCCCGAATCTTCATCAATGCCTCGCGGAACTCAGCGGTTGTCTCCGGAACTTCCAGCCCTGCTTCATCGAGCCAACTTTTGTTAACGTACAGGCGAACGGAATTGAACGCTTTGGAGAAATCGACGTAAGGCAGCGCATAGATATGTCCGTCCGACATGGTGATGGCTCCCTTGATGTCCGGATTGTCCTTGAGCAGCTTGTTCAAATTGGGCGCGTGCTTTTCAATCAGTTCCTCCAGAGGGATAAACAAACCCTGCTTGCCGTATTTCATCAGCTCGTCCGTGCCGAATGCAATGCGATAAAACGCATCTGGCAGGTCATTGGACCCGAGCATCACATTTTTCCTTTCCGTCACGGCAGACCCGGCCAGCTCCTCAAACTCAACGTGAATTCCGGAAATCTCCTCATATTTTTGCCACATCCACAGTTGATCGGCTGGAGGATGTACATCGGTATATCCGCGTTTCACAATCTTTAACGTAATGCTTCCCGGATCGCCGTCCGTTCCGGCAGGCTCCGGTGTTGCCTCTCCTCCTGAACCGCCGCCGCAGGCGGAAAGCACCAGTGAGAACATCATTGTTATGGCAAGCAGAAGATACAGCCCTTTTCTCATATCCACAAACCCTCTTTCCACGATTATGAGGTCCTGACGGAAAACCAACTGCTTTTCCCGCTTCAGTACCGGCCTTACCCTTTGATAGCTCCCACCATGATGCCTTTCTCAAAAAAACGGGACAGCAATGGATACAGCAGAAGCAGCGGCAGGGCGGACAAAACAACGATGGCGTATTTCAAACCTTCCTTCACCATCGTCTGATCTGCGTACTCAGCACCAACCGATATTCCGGCCATTTCCTTGAAATCGTTCTGAACTAAAATTTCTCTTAAAATAAGCTGAAGCGGAAATTTGTCCCGATCCGTCAAATAAATCATGGCGTCAAAATAGGAATTCCAATGGCCAACGCCGTAGAACAGGATCATGACGGCGATGATCGGCATGGATAAAGGGAGCACTAATTTTATACAGCATATGAAAGTCATTACATCCGTCCACATAAGCGCTCTCCTCCAACTCGACCGGAATACGGGTCTGAAAGTAGGTCCTCATGATAATCATGTTGTAAGCACTAATCGCTCCAGGCAGCACCAGCGCCCACATCGTATTCAGCAGGCCCAACTCCTTGTTCACCAGGTACAGAGGAATCAGGCCGCCACCGAAAAACATCGTAAAAGCGAACAACAGCGTGAACAATCCCTTACCGTAAAAACGCTTTCTCGACAGAGGGTAGGCACCGAGCACCGTCATCATAATATTGATGGCTGTACCTGCGAATGCGTAGAGGATGGTATTGGCGTATCCCCTCCATATTTCACTGTTCTCGAACACTTTGGCATAACTGTCCAGATTGAAACCTGCCGGATATAGCAGCAGCGGCTTGTCCCAAATCTGGCGTGGATCGGAGAATGAAGCCAACAGGACGAAAATAAGCGGGTATAGAATAACGATGGTCACCATGATCGACATAATAAGAATGATGATATCCGCCAGCTTTTCCCCTGTCGTTCGTTTGATGTTCAGCAGCACGGCTTAAACTCCCTTCTTTGCACGGTGATCTTTCCCTACCATAGGCTGGTCTCCCCTGCTTTGCGGGCAACGGCGTTGACGATGATCAGAATGATGAAGTTGATCACGTTATTGAACAGTCCCACTGCCGCGGAAAAGCTGTATTGCGTATTCAAAAGCCCGCTTTTGTACATGTAAGTGGAAATGACCTCGGACGTTTCCAAATTCATTGGATTTTGCATCAAGAGGATCTTCTCGAAACCTACACTCATGATGCTTCCTGCACTCAGAATCGACAGAATCATAATCGTTGGCACAATACCGGGGATGGTGATATGCCAGATTCTCCGAAATTTGCTGGCACCGTCCATGTAAGCCGCCTCATACAGGTCTGGGGAGATGCCCGATATGGCTGCGCTGTATATGAGTGACGACCAACCGACTCCTTGCCAGATGCCGGACCAGACATACAGATGCCAGAAATTAGAAGGCTCTGCCAGGTAATCCACCGGTTCCCTTCCTAAAGATGTAAGAACGGAGTTAAAAACGCCGTTCGTAGGTGAGATGAAAAAGAACAGAATGCCAACCGCGACCACGACCGAGATAAAGTGCGGAGCATAAGAGACGCTTTGTGCGAATGAGCGGAGTTTACGACTCCGAATCTCATTGAACAGGAGCGCTAGCAGGATGGGAGCGGGAATGCCGATCAGCAGGCCGTATAAGCTGATGCCAATCGTATTCTTGAGAATCGTCCAGAAGTAATACGCGTCAAACAGCCTTTCGAAATGCTCGAAACCGACCCATGGGCTGTTCCAGATGCCAAGTCCGGGCATAAAATCCTTAAAAGCAATCTGCACACCGTACATCGGCCAGTAATGCCAAATCAGGAAGTACAGCACCGCTGGGGAGATGATGATGTACAGCCCGATATTTCGCTTTAGCTGCCTCTTGACATGTTTCCATTTGCTCGGCTTGGGAACGGGATGTGGGGATGCCGAGTTTAATCGGGCGTCCATACTTTGTCATGACCTCCTTTTTTGCTGCAGATCAGAGATTCGGGAGATTAATGCAATCTCAGCAGATCTAGAGAATCTCGATGCAATTGAATTCTCCCAGTTCAGAAATTCATCACCTCCCTCCTTATAATTTGTTCTAACATTTTTTATGTATATGATTATTTGTTATAACACATTTTAGTGAGGATTTATTTTCCAGTCAATATAGCATCGAAAAATTGTGACTTTAGTTGTATTAGGCCTGAATTTGTTATGACAAATTTCGACGAAGGTGTGAAACAGTAAATTTCTTAGCTTGTGAAATAAATAAAAACAGCCGCGTAAATATCGTGGCTGTTACCTGTTTTTCGCTGAGTTATGAGATTGATTCGCTTATACCAGGACGCGGCAAGTCCTTTTTCGGGACTTGCTGCGCCTGTGCGAGCGCTTTTGCTTGCTGCGCCCAACATAGCTGGGCAGAAAAAAAAGAGCAGATGATCTGCTCTTTTTTGCGTATTCCCATCAACCGATGTTACTTATCCAGGAATCCCAGCTGCTTTCCCCTTCGATCGGCTCCCCCCGCGGTTAGTAATGAACACCCCGGATAGTATGAGAATAAGGCCGATAATAAGGTTCCATCCGATAGGTTCATCCAGCAGCGTATACCCCCAGATCATCGCCGTTGCAGGAACCAGGTAAGTGACGGAGGTGGCGAATTCCGGACTTCCTTTTAACACCATATAATTGAACAGGATGTATGCGACACCTGACCCGAAGATGCCAAGACCGACCAGAGCGCCCATGTTGGCAGGTTCTAAGATCTTTGTCACGTCAACCCTCTCCGTCGTAAAGGCAAGGATGCCGCTCCCTACCATCGCGCCAAGCAGAGTTCCGAACGTTAACTGATACATCGTGAGTCCACCCAGCAATCGCTTGGATAACTGTGAACCCACGGCATAACACATAGTGGCCCCGATCATCGCAGCAAAACCAATGAAATCGACGGTCATGAAAGAGCCTGGGCGAATGCCCAGCAGAATGATCAGACCGACAAGCGCAATTCCCATGCCGACCCACTGTATCCGCCGGAATACGGAGCCGAAGAATAGTAACCCTACAAGCATCGTCCATATCGGCGTCGTTGCATTCAATACCGAAGCCATGCTGCTGGCTAGCTTAGTCTCGCTAAACCCGATTAATGTCCATGGCAGAGCCATATTAATCATGGCGACTACGAAGGTTGGAAGCCATTTAATTCTTCGCAGGTCGAACGGCTTTCGCATTATCAGCATGATAATCGAAATAAATAGAAATCCGCAGGTAGAACGCAGAAATGCAATCCCCCATGGACCGAAATCGTGCAGTAAACTTTTAATGAAAAAGAACGAACCTCCCCATATGAGACTTAGGAGGATGAGCGCAATATACAAGGATCGTGCCAACGTAATACCTTCTTTCTATTTGTAGGACATCCTTATAATTTAACATCTCGTAAGGGAAGTTGTACAGAGCGTTTTTCTACAGCCCTCATGCAGGCAGGAGACAGCCTTTTCCTTATTTGAGCAAGTACTCCCGGCGAAACCCAAGTTTCCGACCTCTCGCGATGTAACATCCATACGAATAAGCATAGCCGTTTCATGCATTGCACTTCAGCTTACAGCATGGATGTCGGCTTGTAATCCTGACGATACTGCCTCGGCGAAACCCCGTATTGTTTACGAAACTGATCCGCAAAATGATTGTAACTGTTAAAGCCGACGTCCTGAGCAGCCTCGCTTGCGGTCCGGCCGGAATGAGTCATCAATAAAGCGGCATGGCGAACCCTCATTTGATTCAGATGCTCTACGATGGTGTACCCTGTTTCTTGTTTGAACAAATGTGCCAGCCTGGACCCCGAGACTCCGACCTCTCGCGATATGGCGTCAATTCGAATATCTTCCTTTAGCGAACGGGACAACAAGCCCAGCGTTTGCTCGACTCTAGGGTCCATTCTTTTATTTGTGCGCTGTGCAAGCAGAAGCAAAATCTCACGCAGCGCGTTCTCACACAGCGCCTCCCACAAATCTAAGCGGTCCAGTGAATCTTGCAGCACATTCCGGAACGCTTGCTCGACACGGCCTCGGACACGTTCATCGGGCAGGGTTTCGACCAGAAACTCCTGGTTTCTTAGCATCCAGTTTTCCGGAAGTCCAGGATAATGGATCCAGAGAAAGTTCCAGCGCTTCCCTGATACTGTCCCGTATTCATGAGTGATGCCGGCGCGCAGCAGTCCAAGTTGCCCGGATCCGCAGCGTTTCTCCCCGGCAGGCGTGCGAAAGTAGCCCTCTCCATGGAGCGTATAAACAAGCAGCCAGTCCTGCATCCCTTGAGGTCGACGCAGGCGATAAGCATCGTCTTGTTCAAAATGGTCGCCGAATATCGTTCCGGTACTTTCCAACGATATGACAGCCCGTTCGTTTCGCATGAACCTCTCCTCCCCGATTCCTCAAATAGCAGAATCCCGGTACTTTTAAGCAGATATCATACTTCCTCTCAAGATAAGCAGACCTTATTCTATTGTCAACAGGAAAAACCATCATCTGATCGGAGGGACTACGATGCGAGAGAAGTTAAACGTATTGACCGAGGAGCAGCTGCACAAGTTCGAAACAGAGGGGTATTTAATTGTAAAAGGGCTCTTCCGGCAGGAGGAACTGGCTGAAATTGAAGCAACGTTTGAGGAGATCAGCCAAAAGACCGTACCCGGCCACTTCGAGCCGGTCTTCAATGATACAGCTGTCGAACCGCTGAAACGCTATCCGCGTGTTATGCATCCGCACCGTTTTGATGCAATCGCAAAAAAATACATGCTGCACAAGCCTGTCATGGACGTATTGGCTGATTTGTACAGCGAGCCTGCGCTCGCAGCTCAAAGCATGTTTTATTACAAACCTCCCGGTTCCCGCGGTCAAGCGCTGCACCAGGATAATTTCTACCTGCAGGTGGAGCCGGGCAACTGCATCGCGGCGTGGACGGCGATCGACGCGGCTGATGAAGAGAACGGCGGCTTGCTCGTCGTTCCGAAAACAAGTAATTATGCCCTTGTGTGCCCGGAGGAAGCCGATTCGCGCGAGTCGTTTACCACCCATTTCGTGAAACCGCCAAAAGATCAAACGGTCCTCCCCGCCATAATGGACAAAGGCGATGTGCTCTTTTTTAACGGCAACCTCATCCATGGCTCTTACCGCAACAAATCGAACCGTTTTCGCCGTGCCTTTATCTGCCACTATGCCAACGCGTCGGCAACCAAGATCGGTGCTTTCTACCGGCCGTTGTTCCGGGAAGACGGCACGGAGGTCCATCTGGACAGTAATCCGAATGGCGGCCCTTGCGGCGTCGAGTTCGAAACGCCGTATCCCCATTAGATTTCAGACGACCAGCGCACATTTTCATGGCACTGGTCGCCCTATGTTAACTTTCATTGAATAGGAGTTTTTAGCATGCATTGAACCACTCTGCAATTTTATATCGGAGCAGGCTCCCCATTTATATCTCTTGCTTGGAATCGATATAGGTCTGCTCTGCCACGATGGTAAATCGCTCCACGAGATCACTGATTTTGAAATTCTCCGCACCAATCATATAAGTCTTTACCGTATCATGAAACGGCGCATGCCAATGGGCAGGAACGCCCTCCTTGCCAACGATTGCCCCGACGATGCTCCCTGCGGTAGCCGCTGTGCAATCATTGTCCAGCCCCATTGCCACCGTCTCGGAAATGACCTTGGACACATCCGTCCCTCCGATCATTAAACCGAATACAGTCAAACATGCATTGTTGTTCGTATGAACGGGAGACATACCTTGAAAGCGCTTGTTCACGGCTTCTCGCGCTTCTGCGTAATTCCGGATATCTCCACCTATGGCGAGCGCCCATTCGATATCCTTGTAGAGGCTGCATTCGCTAGGAATTTCCGTCAGTCCAGTGCGAAGGGCGTCCACCGGATGATCGACGGCAAAGGCGGCTGCTTGAGCCGCACTAAAAAACATTTCGCCATAAACTCCGTTCCTTCGATGGCTCAAATAAGCGTCTCGATACGCGTACTCTGCCGCTTTCGACGGGAACCCCGGTGCAATGTATGCCCACGGATCGGATCGAATATCTGCACCGATCCATTGACAATACGGATTCTCTAAGCTTGCTGCTTCCATAGCCGTCTTGCCTGCTCTCAAGTTACGAAGGGCAACCTCTTCGGCCGTACATGCAAGCGGCAAATATTTCACCCAGCTCTTCCCCACGTCCTCCGTCGTAAAATGAATCCCATGCTCCTCCGCGATCAGCAGCCCCAGAATCGTATACGTAATATCATCGTCGACGGGAACTCCGCTCATGCCTTCAAGCGTATATTCATAAAATGTGCTCTTCCCATATCGCCGATGGTTCGGATTCTTAATCCGGGTCCAATAGCTGCGCGGTGGAAAGGCATCCCCAATGTACTCGGCCCAACTCTTCATTTCATCCACTTCCCATAGTTCGACGGGAGCTCCCAGCGTACATCCGGCGAATCGGGCGAGCATAGCGCCCTCCAGCTTATCTTTATACTCGGACTGATTGAATGTTTTCCACATTCTTCGAGGACCATTCGTACGAAGCAGCTGAATCCCACGCAGATCATTCGGCTCTTGGGAAGCCAGTTTCCCATCAACAGGCAGACCTTGCAATTTCTCCGCGGCTTCCTGCATTGCCCGTTCAATATCCTGCCAAATGCCGGAAACGCCATCTGCACCATATTCATGGGCTAATCGCCCGTACTCCATAATTTTTTCGGATAACTCAGCCAATTTCGGTTCTATAGGATAAGCCATGTCACCTTCTCCTCTCGCTTCATATGTAATCGATTTCAAATCTAGTTTATAATATGAAAGATAACAATTCTGCTCAATAAGGACTGAAAACTATGCAGAAACAACCATCTTCCTATGAGATTATCGGTCAGCCGTATTTGCTCCCTCCCACGTTTCCCGTGGATTGGATCGGAAACCATGTCCAAAACGATGCCGATATTACGTATCTTCATTATCACAATTGTCTTGAAATCGGATACTGTCACGAGGGCTCAGGCGTGTTTTTTGTAGAGGACAAGATCCTGCCTTACTCAAAAGGCGATGTGAGCATTATTTTTCCGGGGCAGCTTCACCTTGCGCAAAGTGTTAAAAGTCAGGTGAGCCGATGGGATTTTTGCTTCTTAGATCCGAATGCGCTGCTTGGCACGGCCCATCCCCGATCGTGGAACGCCCCTGCTCCAGCGGGATTCGCTAATATCATCAGTCCGGGCGATGCTCCCGACATCACATTAATGACGGAATATCTCATGAAAGAACTAAGTCAGCAATTATCAGGCTACGAATCGGCCGTCAAAGGGTGCCTTTGGACGCTGATGACCCTCATTACCCGAATCATCGATCAGATGGCTGGCGATATACCTGTAGTTGGAGCTGCCGATCGAAATTCCATGAACACAATTTCCAAATCGCTGGAGTACATCTCACAGCATTACATGGAACCGATTCATATTCATGAATTGGCGGCAGTTTGCAGCTTAAGCGTCACGCATTTTCGTCGAACGTTCCGCGTTTGCATGGGAATGGCTCCGCTCAATTACTTGCACAATGTGCGAATTCAGATGGCCTCTGCATTACTATCCCATACCGATAGCAGCATACTGTCAATCTCCCAAGAGGTAGGCTATGCAACAATATCCAGCTTCAACCGCCACTTCAAACATTGGACGGGAATAGCTCCCTCCAAATGGCGCGCGATAAAAAAACAGGGCAAACAACCCATGAAACCGTGAGAAGAGGTTCGTATCTTGATCGCAGAATACCATCTATTCCCATGCGCTCTCCAACATACAAAGAAACCGTCTGTTATCAGACGGTTGGATTGAACCAATGCTATGTATTTCGATACCCTCCACGCGTTTATCTCCTTTTTCAATAACAAATCCCATTCTGGTATAGTAAGCGATGGAGCTTATATGGATTGGAGACGTGATACAGCGAACAATTTCTAAACCCTGCTTATTCACTTCATTAAAATACGTTTCGTAAAGCTGACGTCCGATGCCACGCTGCCGATGCGCAGGATGGATGCCAACAAATGAATATAAGCCTCTTCATTTCGGCTTTGGGATAAAAGTCCAATAAGGAAACCTAGCATTGCTCCATTCTCTTCAACTATAAAACCCGTATCTTGAAAATGATCAAAAACAGCTTCGGCCGCATATCTGCCATTAGACGACCGTTCCACCAATTGTATAAAACAGAAATTGTCATCTCGTAATCAGACGATTGGGCCCTGGGGACAAAAAAAGAAGATGACCCAATTATAGCAAAGTCATCTTCTAAGAATTTTATACAAATACATTCAAAATAAAGAGCTTCTCCATCGAAAATAACTAAGCCGAATACTCTTTATTGTCAATGACGATGACGGGTTCAGTTCCTGATCTCGCAGCTGCGGTCTTCTTGGTATGGATAACCAATTCATGGATATTGCTGCAGGATTTCTTCGCACCCATGACCAATAACGGCACCCCTAGAGCGTCCAGTTTCAACCTTCTGGATAACAGTCCGCCCATCGTCATGGAGAATGGTACCGTTGGCGACGTGTTGGAATATATGATAGGCTCATCGTTCTGGTATTTGTCTTGCAGGATTAAGCTCAAGTTCTTCAATGCTTCCACTACCACCTTGGAGGATCCCCGCCCAACCGAGTAAACCGGATTCCCGTTCTCATCCAGGCCGTGAAAAATGAGCTTGCCCATATCCGAGGTTTTCAGTTTGTTGAAATAATCAACCGCCAGAATTTCTTCTTTTGTAAGCTGTCGATTCGTAGGCAATTTATTTAGATGATACGCTGCTGCCAACGACGTTGTGTGGGTCCCCCCGTAATCATTGTAAATAAAGATCATACATCCCGTCTCCAATCATAGAGTAATGTGCTTATTATTACCATTAAGCTCTGTCTCATTCGCCGGATCTCAGCATCGAGCTAGGTGATAACAGAAAAAAGCCCTGATTCCTCAGGACTTCTTCTTATCTCTATATGGAAATATTCATAAACTTGATTAATCCAGGTATACTGCTTTTCCAAGACGGGCCGATTCGTACAGAGCTTCCAGAATACGTGATACAACATAAGCTTGCTCAGGAGTAACGACAGGGTCTTTATCCTGATCAATGGCTTCGATCCATCTTCTCATTTCAACATCCGGAGCCTGTTCCTTCTTACCGTCATAGAAAGCTACCCCGCCGGAGTTCAACTCAATTTCATTGGTGTACAGACGGCTGAATTTCTCTCCGTTAATGCGAAGGCCGTTCTTCATATCGGCCCCGCCTTCCGAGCCGCTAAGAGTACATTTGGCTTCGTCAATATCAAGCGTATTTAACGCCCAGCTTGATTCCAGGATGATGGTTGCTCCGTTCTCCATTACAATCATGCCGAAAGCGGAATCTTCAACCGTAAATTTCTCGGGATCCCACGGTCCCCAAGCATTTGCCGCATTCTCCTTACGGGACAATTCATGATATGTAGTACCGAGTACGATTTTCGGCTTGTAATTATCCATCATCCAGAGCGTCAAATCCAGCGCGTGCGTACCGATATCGATCAGCGGCCCTCCGCCTTGTTTTTCCTCATCCAAAAATACGCCCCAGGTCGGAACAGCTCTTCTCCGTACCGCATGTGCCTTGGCATAATAAATATGACCGAGCTCTCCGGCTTCGCACACCTCTTTAAGATAAAGACTGTCTTCACGGAACCGATTGTTGTATCCGATCGTCAGTTTCTTGCCCGTACGCTGAGCCGTTTCCATCATCAGTTTGGCATCCGCAGCCGTTTTGGCCATCGGCTTCTCGCACATAACATGCTTTCCGGCCTCAAGCGCAGCAATGGAAATTTCCGCATGTGAATCATTAGGGGTAAGCACATGAATGATATCAAGGGTAGAATCCTTTAGCAGCTCCGTGTAATCGCTATATACTTTTGCTTCCTCGCTGCCATATTTGCCAGCAGCCTCTTCAGCCCGATCTTTGACGATATCGCAAAACGCTGCAAGCTCCACACTATTCAATCTGCTTAAGCTGGGCAGATGTTTTCCGTTTGCGATTCCGCCACAACCGATAATACCAATGCGATAAACTTTTGACATGTATCATCACCATCACTTTCATGAGTTTTTATAAGAAGCATAATTATAGAGCCCTGCCCCATACATTTAATGAGGTCTTGACTCCACATATAAGGTATCATATCTGACCATTTTTTTTAGTATAACTATGCGACAATTCATATATAAAATCACGACATCCATCTCCTATTACAAGATGTTCGTCCAAGCCATCATAACAAAACATCATATACTACTAGCAATGGACTGATTTAATAGAACAGGTGGTGAAAGCTAGCCTTGACAAAATTTTTAGATGCACGCACCTCCAATCACTGGCCCATAGCATTCCCAGGCTCCACGGAACGTTTCGTGGTGGACACCCCCGTCATGGTCGGTCAAGTGGGTTTGAGTGTGCCTGTCGATACAACCGGTATCATCCGTACTCAGCTTCTTGGGCAAGTTGGCTTCTATATACTAAGTGAAGATATATTTGCTCCGATTATTCAAATTGATGTCATGCGGGGCTATTTAACAACGGATCCAGTTATCCATACCACTTATGTACAATATCAGCCTTCCCAGGTTCAAAGCCAAAGTGTCTCCTTTGTCGCTGCAGACTATAATGTAACCCCTCCCCCAACCGGTCTTCTGGTATATACCATGTATGTGACTGCACTTGTGCTGGATATGGGCAGAACAGGACCAGAATGCTTTAATGCTTCCGTATATACGGATTAGAGCATGCTTCCTATAGAAGTTGCATTGAAAAAGGCAGCCGATCATCGGCTGCCTTGATTCTTCATATAAACGTGACGAAAGCGTCATTCCTGTGATTCAGTCGTATTGCTATCGTATATTAACTTTTCATTCGCGGATCCAGAGCATCGCGCAGACCGTCCCCCATCAGGTTGAAGGCGAGTACCGTCAGCATGATCGAAACTCCGGGAAAAATCACCGTCCATGGGGCCGTTGCGATAAACTGACGCGAATCAGACAGCATCTTTCCCCATTCCGGAGCGGGAGGCTGGGCGCCAAGGCCCAAAAATCCGAGCGCAGCCGCTTCAATAATGGCCGTCGCGATACCCAGCGTTCCTTGCACGATGATTGGAGTCAGACTATTCGGCAGAATATGATGTCTCAGAATTCCACTGTTCTTCATCCCGATAGCCTGCGCAGCGCTGATGTACTCCTCGTTCTTCAAGCTGAGGACTTTAGCGCGAACCAATCGGCCATAGGTCGGTATGTTGACGATGGCAATGGCATATAACGCATTTTGCAGCGAAGGGCCCAGGATGGCTACGATGGCTATCGCCAGCAAGATACTCGGAAACGCCAACAAAATATCAAAGAAACGCGAGATGATCATATCTATCCACTTGCCGTAAAAGCCTGCCAGAATACCGAGCAGCGTTCCCAGAATGATGGAGCCAAGCACGGAAAATGTACCGACCCACAATGAGATGCGCGTTCCATGCAGCACCCGGCTGAGCAAATCCCGTCCCAAATCATCGGTTCCAAACCAATGCTCAGCTGACGGAGGTTTTAACCGGTCGGCAAGCTCCTGCGCTTTATAATCATAGGGCGCGATTAATGGCGCGAGCAGTGCGATGACAATGAAGAACAAAATCATGAACAGTCCAGCCATCGCGATTTTGTTCTTGCGGAAAGCTCTCCACGCATTACGCCAAGGTCCGGAAACCTTCTCGGAAGGAATGGCAGAGCTGTCGTTCAGGTGTGTTGTAATCTGTGGCATAGCTTCCCTCCTACCGGTAGCGGATGCGCGGATCGACTGCTGCATACAGCAAATCCACAATCAGATTGATGACAACGAATATAAAAGCGATGATCAGAATCCCGGACTGAATAACCGGGTAATCCCGTGAGCTGATCGCTTCATAAATATAGCGGCCGACACCAGGCCATGCGAAGATGGTCTCCGTTAATACCGCTCCCCCAAGCAAGGCGCCCGTCTGCAGGCCGATAACCGTAAGCACAGGGATGAAGGCATTCTTGAGCGCATGCTTGTATACAACGAAAAATTGGGACAGTCCTTTGGCTTTAGCCGTGCGGACAAAATCGGAATTCATGACCTCCAGCATGCTCGATCGCGTCATCCTGGCGATAACCGCCATCGGGATGGTGCCCAGTGCCACGCTGGGCAGTATCAGATGTTTGACTACCGTCCACAATTGATCGAAGCGTCCGGCAATGATACTGTCAAGCAGGTACAAATTCGTTACGGCTTCTACCGGGTCACGCTGATTCATCCGACCGATCGAAGGCAGCCAGTGCAGTTCCAAGGAAAATATCCACTGCTCCATTAACCCAAGCCAAAAGATGGGCATCGAAACCCCGATTAATGCGACCAGCATACTAATGTAATCAAACCATGAATTGTGCTTCCAGGCGCTGATGATTCCCGCATTGACGCCGAAAAAGATGGCAAAGGCCATGGCAGCAAACGTTAATTCAGCGGTTGCTGCCAAATACGGTGTGATTTCTTCGGCAATCGGCACCCTGGTACGGATGGATTGTCCAAGATCGCCTTGCAGCAAATCTCCGATATAGGAGAAATACTGCTGATACCACGGATTATGAAGCCCCAGTTGCTCACGAAGAGCCTCCTTGGACTGTTCCGTCGCCTTTTGTCCCAGAATGGTCTCAGCGGGATCGCCCGGAATGGCATGAATGATAGAAAACACGATGATGGTCATCCCGATCAGAACCGGAATCATGATGAATATTCGCTTCAATATATAGGATTTCAAGATAGATTCACCTGCCAAAGGCGTTGTGGTACAGCCCGTTATTCAAAATAAACGTTATAGTAGTATTCCGTTCCTGTAGGAGCCGGTACGTATCCCTTCACATTTGCTTTGGCTGCAAGGAGAGGTGTCGTATGCACGAGGGGTACCCATGGTGCATCCTCTTTGATGATGACCTGAGCTTCTTTATACAGCTCCTCGCGTTTGGTCTGTTCGGTTTCCTTTTGAGCGGCAATCAAAATTTCATGGAGCTTGTCACTGGCATAATAGCTGTAGTTATTGGATGGGATGGCATCTTTGTCAAGCAGTGTGTACAGGAAATTGTCCGGGTCTCCGTTGTCTCCCGTCCAACCGAGCATGAAGAGGTCGTCTTTTTCTCCAGCTTGCGCATCATCCAGATACGTCGCCCATTCGGGTGATTCGATTTTGACCTTCACACCGATTTTCTCGAAATCAGCCTGAATCACTTCCGCTACCTTTTTACCATCCGGCATGTAAGGACGAGGAACCGGCATCGCGTAGAAGGTGTATTCGTCCGGCAATCCGTTCGGGTAACCCGCTTCAGCCAGCAGCTGCTTCGCTTTTTCCAAATCGTATTCATAATCCTGAATGCTGTCGTTATACCCCCACAGAGATGGCGGCAATGGATTGACGGCCGGTACGGCCTGTCCAGCGAAGAAGGCATCGATAATCGCTTGTTTGTTGACGGCATAACTCAGGGCTTGTCTTACTTTCACGTCGTCAAACGGCTTTTTCTTGAGGTTGAAGCCGACATAACCAACGTTGTTAGAGGGACGTTCGATCTTCTGCAGATCCGGATTGCTTTCAAGTGTTGCCAAGTCGTCCGGGCTCAAATCTTCCATCAGGTCGATTTCCCCGCTTTGCAGCGCATTGAAGCGTGCAGAGTTGTCGGGAATGGAGCGAACGATCACTTTATTCAGCTTCGGAAGTCCTTCTCTCCAATAGTTCGGGTTCTTCTCCAGTGTAATCGAATCATTGCGTTTCCACTCTTTGAACACAAAAGGTCCTGTGCCAACCGGCTCGTTCTTGAAGCTGGCTTGTTTCTCTTGAATCGCCGTAGGGCTGGCAATACCGAAGGAGGTCATCGCCAGGTTCTGCAGGAATGGTGCTTGCGGCTGATTCAGCGTAAATTCAACGGTATTGGCATCCACTGTTTTAACTTCCTTGATGACCCGTTTTCCATCGGTACCAAACATCGAGTCATAATAGTCAAAGGAGTCGCCTTCATACTTGTATTCGCTCTTTGGATCGGACCAGCGGGTGAAATTGAATACCACGGCATCCGCATTAAAATCGGTTCCGTCATGAAATTTCACGCCTTGGCGAAGTTTGAAGGTATACTTCAGCCCGTCTTCGGAAACCGTCCAGCTTTCGGCGAGCGATCCTTGAACCTCGGTTGTTCCTTCCTTATATTCCAGCAAAGAGTCGAACACTTGGTGCGTGATTTTGAGGGATTCGCCGTCTGTTACAATTGAGGGGTCAAGGGATGAGGAATCCCCGCCCCGTCCGACAATCAACGTATCCTGTGTGGACTGTGACGGGTTATTCGGTTCTGGTGTTTCTCCCGTATCCGTTCCTGCTGCACCATTATTGCCGCTGCTCTTACTGCCGCTGCAACCCGCAAGGGCAACAACGGTGCATAACATCAATACCATAACGAGACTGCTCCATCTTTTCACTTTCATATTCTGGCTCCCTTCTATTCAACCGAATATTTCATTTGTTTATATGAGGCCGGACAACTTGTCCAGACTATAAACCGGAAAGAAGAAAAGTGCTTCGACAGCTATAAATAAATGGTTGCGATACGTACGTCTTAAATTGCTTTTTCGGTTGCATTCGCCCCGTTATACAAATGGCAGGCTGTCAGATGGGCGGGCTCGGTTTCCTTCAGCTCGGGCCGCTCGTTCAGGCAAATGTCCATCACCATTGGACAACGTGTGTGAAATGCGCAGCCAACAGGCGAGTTTGCGGGGCTTGGCAGCTCTCCCTGCAGAATGATTCGTTCGGTTTTGATATCCGGGTCCGGCTGAGGCACCGCGGAAAAAAGCGCTTTCGTATATGGATGCTGCGGCGAGGAATAGAGTGTGTTTTTCTCGGCAATCTCCACGATCCGCCCGAGGTACATCACGGCAATTCGGTCACAAATATGCTTGACCACACTCAGGTCGTGCGCGATAAAAATATAGGTAAGGCCAAATTCCTCCTGTAAATCCTGCAGCAAATTAACAATCTGCGACTGGATCGACACGTCCAGTGCCGAGACGGGTTCATCCGCAACGATCAGCTTGGGCTGGAGCGCCAATGCCCTGGCAATGCCAATTCGCTGACGTTGTCCGCCAGAGAATTGGTGCGGATACCGCTGAAGATGGCTATGCGTCAAGCCGACGACATCGATCAAGCGGCTGATGATGTTTTGTCGCTCTTTTGCATTCCCTACTCCATGCACGATGAGCGGTTCCTCCAATATCCGCTGGACAGTATGCCGCGGATCCAGAGAAGAGAACGGGTCCTGAAACACGATTTGCATATCTTTGCGCTTCAGCCGGAGCTCTTCCGGGGATAAATCCGTGATATCCTGCCCATCAAACCGAACCCTGCCGGACGTCGGCTCAATCAGACGCAGCAGTGAACGGCCCGCAGTGGATTTGCCGCACCCGCTTTCCCCTACCAATCCAAACGTCTCACCTTTTTCCACGGAAAACGAAATATCGTCAACGGCTTTGACGACTTGCTGCTGCGATCTTCCGAACCACCGACTTCCCAGCGGGTAGTACTTCTTGAGATGCTCCACGTGCAGTAACGGTTCGCTCATACGACTTCCTCCTTCGGCGTTTCGTGCAGCCAGCAGCGGCAGCTATGTGCCTCTTCATATTCCTTCAGCTCCGGAAGCTTCTCCAAGCACAGCGGCATCACGTTCTGACATCGCTCGGCAAACCGGCAGCCCTTCATCTGTGTATTCAAGACCGGTACGTTGCCGGAAATGGAGAACAGCCGTCGATGCTGCTCATTCATCCTGGGTACCGACTTGATAAGACCCTGAGTATACGGATGCAGCGGTTTTTTGAATATATCCCGCACACTCCCCTCCTCAACCACCTTCCCGGCATACATTACTGCTACCCGATGACACATCTCCGCGACAACACCGAGATCATGCGTGATCATCATCACCGCGGTTTGATATTCCTCATTCAAGCGGCGGATCAAATCCAGAATTTGAGCCTGAATCGTCACATCCAGCGCAGTTGTCGGCTCATCGGCAATGAGCAGTTCAGGATTGCACGAAATCGCCATCGCAATCATGACCCGCTGTCGCATCCCGCCGGATAGTCGATGGGGATATTCATCGATGATCTCCACTGCCCTTGCAATGCCAACCTTTTTCAGCATCTCAACCGTATGCTCTCGAGCGTGTTTCCTGCTTAGCCCCCGATGGAGGCGAATGGTCTCGCTAATTTGCTGGCCAACCGTAAAGAGCGGATTAAGCGACGTCATCGGCTCCTGAAAAATCATAGAAACGGCATTGCCGCGAATTGTACGCATCTCACGCTCTTTGAGCGGGACGATATCCTTCCCCTTAAACAAAATTGAACCGCCAGTGACTCTACCCGGAGGCTGCGGAATCAGCTTTAATACCGAAAGCGCTGTGACACTCTTGCCGCAGCCTGATTCGCCAACAACTCCAAGCTACTTCTACCCGGCCTAACATATAGGCTCACACCATCCACGGCGGGTATTTCACCTCGGTCCGTAAAAAAGTGCGTGTGCAAATCCTGAATCTGCAAAATAGGTTGACTCATATTACAGCCTCTTTTCTGTAGATAAGATAGATTTTGCAGCCTTTTTCGACTCATCCTTCCATAGCCCGTGACCTTTCGACGAAAATCAGCATAAAATTGACCTCAGGTCAATTAATATGTCAAAAACTCTGACATCAAACCAAATATAGTTTATTTGATATGTTACTTTACATCATTTTTTTAGGTTAGACTAAGAAATAGTTTACTATATTTTCTACTGTTATGTTACATGAAAGATTTTACAAAAAACTAGAATTGAGCTACTAGCCTAGACAGCCAGAATTCAGCCAATGGAAATATCATGCTATAGAATTCATTAAATTAATATTTCATATCATGAATTCAATATAATTCGGCAACTGCTCTCCATCTAGCAAACAAAAAAAAGCATCTGATCCAAGATCAAATGCTTTAAAAGTGATTTCGCAACAGGTTTCATCGGACTCTACCACGCTGCATGAGGGTGTCTTCGCATGAACTCAATCATACGGGCATCAACAAGTACACCCACATGCTGAAGTGCCTTTATCACAGCTCCGGATGCGGCCGACAATTCAGGAGCCTTGTAAACATACTGTTTATTTTTCCCAAATCGCAGGCTCTCATTAAACTTTAATTTCATATAGGGACTGTTCACGACACTGCCAATTCCCGTAACCGATACGTGATCTGATTGAAAGAACGATCCCAGAATCTCGACGCCTACCATGATTTGCTTCATGGCTTCATCACACACATTCTGGGCCAATGGACTTCCGGCTTCAGCTGCAATCGTGATGATTGGTGCCATGTCTCCAAACTTCTTGTTGCGCTCCTTACTCTCTTCCATAAATCCTGCGGCCGCCAAGAGGCGAAGCTGTTCCATATTCTCAACATTCCAATAGCTCTGAACGCTGCGAACCAGCGTTTCATCCGATTGTTGAATATTCCCGGCCAGTATTTGGTACACCGCATCATACGCAAGAAATCTCGCTGCGCTGGCGGCATAATGGTGAAAATCGATATTCTTAATCGGTGTCTCTTGTTCCGTTATGGCTAAAATCATGGAGCCCGTTCCAGATACAACCACGATACCCGGCTTCCCAATGAATGCACCTGCGTGCGCGACAACGGAATCGTTGACATACCATTTCGGGCATTGCAGCCCCTCCACATCGGTTAAACGGGTCACCCAATCCAGATCTTGATCGGACTCGTAACCCGCTATTCCCGCATATAGTCCTATGACTTGGTCCAGGCTGCAGCGCGCCATAGAAAGCGACGATCGAATGGTTTCTTGAACATTTTTGTGCGCATTGCTGTCCTTATGTATCGAGGATGCGCCGCCAACTGCATATGACCGGATATTACCATTCAAGTCACTGACCATGACGCGCGTTTGCGACCCGCCTCCGTCAATCCCAATCACTACCTGATCATTCATCTCCAAGGTCCTCCTGAACTCCTATTCTGGCACCTTACAAAGACGGGGCTGAACCGCCGTCGATATTGATGGAAGTTCCGGTTACATAGGAGGCCGCGTCGGATGCCAAAAAAACGATGACTTTTGCGGCTTCATCCGTATCTCCAATGCGTCCCAGCGGAATCTTGTGGCGCGGGTCCCGAGCATATTGCTCCCATGAGAGCCCTGGCTCCTCCCGCTTCCACCGCTCCTCCAGCTGTGCACTGCGGATCATTCCTATGCATACCGTGTTTACTCTGATTTGATCGGATGCCAGATCATGACTCATGGCCTTGGTCATGGCCTGTCCGGCTGCCCGGCTGACACTGCTCGGCATGGACGAAGCCGGCGGCGTCTTGGCCCAGGACGTTGTGACATTGATAATCGCCCCGCCGCCAGACTTACGAATATGCGGAATCGCAGCACGCGAAAAGCGAATGGCGCCGAACAGCTTGAGATCCAGATCGGATGCCCATTGTTCGTCTTCAATCAGCTCGAATGGCTTTGCTGCCGCAGTTCCCGCATTGTTCACCAGGATATCGAGTCGACCGAAATGTTGAACGGTATCCCTTACCGCTGTCAAGCATTCCTCGGATTGAGTCACGTCCGCTGTTATCGTCAGCGCCGGAAATCCGCTTGAATCTCGAATATGTTCAGCCGCAGCAGCTAATTGCTCTCCATCCCTTGCACAAATAGCCACCTTTGCGCCTTCAAGAGCAAACGTGACTGCCGTTTCAAGGCCAATGCCCCGGCTCCCTCCGGTAATCAATACAACTTTGTCTTTGAGTCCTAAGTCCATATCTGATCGGCTCCTTTACTTTGATATTCCGAATCGTTGTCACTATCATACCTTCAACAAAGGAGATGATTTCCCCTCCTTCCGCTGCTGCAACAGCAAAAGCCGCGATCTCATCGCGGCTGCTTGACACTTCTATCTTTTATTTGTTCCAATGCTCCACATTGGATTCTCTTCTGGCAAAATCGACAAACTGGAATTTATCTAACCGGTGTCTCGATTCCGTATATTGAAAGAGTGTTGTATCCTCCAGATGAACGTAACCCCGGACTACGACGACATGTGTATCGTTTCCAAGATCCATGTAATCGTGGTCCATGGTTGTAGCACGTTCAACAGAAATTATTTTTTTGGCATAACTGATTTTCAAATGCAATTCTTGCTCAAGATATTGAAAAATAGAATCGCCGGTAATTTCCTTCGTCAAACCTGTGACGATGTCGGCAAGCAAACAATCAATATCCAGGATGATGCGTTCCCCTTCGATCTCCCTGGCGCGAATCACCTTCCACACGAGCTGGTCCGGACGGATTTGAAGCTCCTTCGCTATGCTCTCCCCTGCAGGGACGCATTTCGTTTCATACACAAAGGTTCGGCTTCTTCTGCCTAACCGTTCAGCCATCTCTTTATAACTGACCAGACCCGATACCGGAAAGTTCAATCTGCCTGTATCCAGAACAAAGGAGCCTTTGCCCTTAACCTTGTGGATATACCCGTTTTGCGCGAGCAAATTAAGTCCTTTGCGAACCGTTTCCCTTGTAATCTGATAGGTGGCGGCAAGCTCGTTCTCCGATGGCAGCTTACTGCCGGCCTGGAGAATTCCCGTATCGATTTGTTCGGCATAATCTTTGTAAAGCGTCCAATAAATATTGTTTGTCATCCCTTATCACCATCAGCTATTGTACCATGATCCAGCGATGATTACATGCTCCACAGGTACCGTCAGATTTCAGAATGCAAAACGGCTTGAAGCACGCGGGTCTGACCTTGAACGGCCTCTCCTTCATACTCCACAACCTCCTGAATGAGTTCCTGTCCATCCGGTACGATGATCGGCGTGATGACAGGCAAGCCGGCTTGTTCAATACGATGGATATCGAATTCAAGCAGCAATTGTCCCTTGGTTATGGCATCCCCCGTCTCTACATGGGCGATGAATCCCTCCCCTTTTAAGGAGACGGTGTTGATTCCCACATGGATCAGGATCTGGACCCCGTTAGTATCGGTCAAAATAATCGCATGTTTGCTCTTCTTGATCAGATGAGCGACCTGACCGTCAAACGGTGCGTAGACTTTCCCTTCCGACGGAATGATGGCAATACCTTGCCCCATTTGTTTTTCAGCGAACGCAGGGTCCGGAACTTCAGCCAAAGGCACGACTTTACCGTTCATCGGTGCAGCGATATCCACCATAACCTTCTTGGAAGCATCGGTTGAAGTACTTGCCTCAGAAACAGGGGGTACGGAAGAACGGATTGGGGCTGCAGTCGCACCGTCCGTCCGTTCATTTTCAACGTTATATTGGGGAATTTCCTTCCCTTGGTTTCTGATTGGCCTCGACATCTGGTAACGTCCGAACAACAAGGTTCCCGTGAACGGAACAACCAGTACAATCGCCATCCCCAGGAAGAACACGCCCCACTGGTTAGGGAATATGGACAGGAAGCCCGGAATACCACCGACTCCGATCGAAGAAGCCAGAACGTTGTTGACTGCCAGCAGCACGCCGGCAATTCCGGATCCGACCATACCGAATATGAAAGGATATTTATGACGAATGTTTACCCCGAAGATAGCTGGCTCGGTTACGCCCAGAAAGGCGGAGATCGATGACGTAACAGCAAGCCCTTTGGCCTTCTGTTCCTTCAGAATGAACATCATGGCAAGCGCGGCCGCACCCTGTGCAATGTTGGACAAGGCCAGCATCGGCCACAAGAACGTTCCTCCGTTACTGCCGATAAGCTGGAAATCTACCGCAAGGAACGTATGATGCATTCCCGTGATAACCAGCAGCGCATACAATCCGCCGTATATCAGGCCGCCAAGAGCGGCAAACGAATCGAAAATGCTGACCAGTCCTGAAGTGAGGACGTTGCCAATGGCAAAGGTGATAGGTCCCACCAGGATAAATGCGAGGAAGCCGGTGACCAGCAAGGCAACGGGCGCCACAACAAGCAGCTTGATGGAATCATGAACACGCTTGTCCAGAAACTTCTCGATCTTGGCTAATATATAAGCGGAGACCAGAACAGGCAGCACCTGACCCTGATATCCGATTTTCTCAACGTCAAAACCGAATAAATTCCATACCGGAACCGTGCCCTCCAGTTTGGCGTCCGCATACTGATAGGCACTCAGAAGATCCGGATTAACCAGAATCAATCCCAATACGATCCCAAGCAGCGGGTTGCCCCCAAACTGCCGTACCGCCGACCAGCCGATCAGGACGGGAAGAAAAGTAAATGCCGTACTTGCGATAAGATTGATAATGGATGCCACATCCGCCCATTCGGGATGCACCTGAATCAGGGATTGTCCTTCGTAGAAGATACCTGGACCCGTAAGCAGATTATTAATGCCGAGCAGCAAACCTGCCATGACAATCGCCGGCAAAATCGGAATGAAAATATCCGCTAGCGTCTTAATGGCCCGCTGAATCGGATTTTGTTTCTTGCTGGCAAGGGTCTTCACATCATCCTTGGATGCTCTTGTTCCACCGGTGATATCCATCATTTCATTGTAGACCTGGTCCACCAGACCTGGTCCGATAACAACTTGAAATTGACCCTGAGAGGAGAACTGCCCCTTCACCAGATCGTTCTCATCCAGAGCTTTGGTATCAACCTTACTGTCGTCCGCAAGGGCAAATCGTAATCGTGTAACGCAATGCGTGGCGGCTTCAATATTGTCTTTTCCACCGACTGCTTCGACAATTCGCTCCACATTTTTGCGATCAATGGCCATAGCTGTACGCTCCTGACTATATAAATTTAGTTGGTTTCAATAAGCCACATATAAGAGGCATATGGTTGAAGTTTCACAACCTCGGCAAGCTCCGGTTGTTCCGTCGTATTGCGGACAAGCAGCTGCGCGGAAGCTATGTCCGGTTTCCCCCACATATTCGGTGGCAGTTCGTACGAAACGCTGCGGCTGCTAAAGTTGGAAATTACTATGAGCGTCTGCTCTTGCGTTCTTCTGGCATAGGCATAGACCTCGGGATGTCCTTGATCCAGCCGAACGTATTCCCCGTCGGTTAGAACAGGAAGGTTCTTGCGCAGCTCAATGAGCTGGCGATAATGGTGATATATCGAATGCGGATCCTCCACTTGAGCTTGTGCATTGATCAGGGGATACCGCTCATCGATCTTGATCCATGGCGTGCCTGTCGTAAAACCGGCCTGATGACCGTCATTCCACGGCATAGGCAGTCTGGAATTGTCCCGGGACCGTACGGTCACAATATGGGCAGCTTCTTCCGGCGTTTTGCCCTGCTGCTGAAGAATCTCGTACATATTCAATGATTCGATATCCCGAAATTCGGACATATCATTCCATTTGGGATCCGGCATCCCGATTTCTTCCCCTTGATAAACATAAGGAGTGCCTTGAAGCCCATGAAGTGTAGTAGCAAGCATCTTCGCACTTTCTGTCCGGTATTCCTCATCATCCGTGAACCTTGTAAGCGCGCGCGGCTGATCATGGTTGTTCCAGAACAGAGCGTTCCAGCCTCCGCCTTGCTGCATGCCGGTTTGCCAATCGGATAGCACCTTTTTCAGCTCCTCAAAATCATAAGGCTTGAGCTCCCATTTTTGCCCGTTCGGATAATCCACCTTCAGATGGTGGAAGTTGAAGGTCATCGAGAATTCGTTCTCCTTCGGATTCGAATAACGGATGCAATGTTCAAGGGTTGTAGAGGACATTTCTCCGACCGTAACCAGGTTATACGGTTTGAACACTTTTTCATTCAGTTCCTTGATATACTCATGCACCCGCGGTCCGTCGGTATAAAATTTGCGGCCGTCTCCGGGAGACACGGAGCCGTCATCATCCGGGAAATCTGGATATTTCGATATCAGATTAATGACATCCATCCGAAATCCGCTTACGCCCTTGTCCGCCCAGAACCTGAGAATATCAACGACTTCCTCTCGGACCTTCTCGTTCTCCCAGTTCAGATCCGCCTGTGTCTTGTCAAAAAGAGTCAGGTAATATTGCCCTGTGCCTTCGTCATACTGCCAGGCAGGTCCCCCAAACTTGGACTTCCAGTTATTGGGCGGGCCTCCATCGGTTCCGGGATCTCGCCAGATGTAATAATCGCGATAGCGATTATCCCTGGATGTTCTTGCCTCTTTAAACCATGGATGCTCGGTGGATGAGTGATTCACAACGATATCGATCATCAAGTGCATATTTCTCTTTTTCAATTCTGCTACAAGTTCGTCGAAATCTTCCATGGTACCGAAAGCGGGATCAATACTGCAATATTCTGCAACATCGTAACCGTTATCATTTTGCGGAGAAACGTAGACCGGCTGGAGCCACACGATATCGATACCAAGCCCCTTTATATAATCAAGCTTCTCCATAAGTCCGCGGATATCGCCTGTACCACGGCCAGTTGTATCATTAAAGCTCTTCGGATATACCTGATAAACGGTGGAAGTTCTCCACCAATCCTGGAGCGGGTTCCCTATGGTATGCATAAAACGGCGTCCTCCTCATCATCTTGTATATACAGGTTGTCTATGAAGAAATGATAACATGTATATACAGGTTGTCAACCATCTATCAATTAAATACCCATTTTTGCAACAATTAGACGACCACTCACAAAAATAAACAAGACAAACAAAGCCCCAGGCTCTGTTGAATCAACAGGACCCGGGGCTGTTCGATCATCCATTCTACCTTTCACATATCACGATACCATCAGCGATTTGGTTACATTTACTGAATGATGATGGTGTGAACAGCACTGTTCACGCCTCCTTCATTATCCGTAACGGTCAAACGCACCGTATACGTTCCTGCATTGTTGAATTTATGCTTGACTTTGGCCTTCGAAGCGGTTGATCCATCCCCGAAATCCCAAACATAACTCACAATTTCGCCGTCTTCATCCACGGAGGAGCGAGCATCGAATTCAACATTTTTCTTCTTCTTTGCAGTAGACGGAGCCTGAATCACGGCCACGGGGTCCTGATTGGTCGGCGGTTCAGGATTCTCTCCTTGGCCGGAAGATACATACAGCCTTCCGCCAGCTTCAGTCTCGGATGTATTGCCGGCCGCATCCCGCACCCGGATCACTATGATTCCACCATCCAGCACCAGGCTGGACGGTGTTGTGTAGGTCCCCGAGTAGTGACCGGATTCCGTCTCGGTCAATGGAATTTCGCCTCGTCCCTGCGCACTCAGATCCAAAGGAAGCTCAATTCGGAAAGAGGCTTGAAGATTCGGAACACTGTCGAAGGAGACCGTTACAGTCTCCCCCGCTGTAATTCGAACATCCTCTGCTGGTGAGATATTGCTTATTTCCGGCAATGCGGTATCTACATAGACGGTACGAGTTACCGTCGACTCATTGCCTGCAAGGTCTTTGGCTTTTACGGCTATCGTGTTCTCGCCTTCGTTGACCAGTACGCGATGCGTAAAACTTCCGTCCTCACCGAGCTGTACCTGCTGTTCGTTCACGGTCAGCGTGTCAATGAATTCGTCAAGGGCGCTGCCGGTAACATGGACCACCTCCGTATTGGTGTGGCTCCCTTCCTCAGGAGTCACAATCGTTAATTCCGGGGCAGTCTGATCCAGCGTTACAACTACCGGCAGCGAGCGATCTGTAGCCTTTCCGTTGACTACAGCCTCGGCAGTGAGCGAGTTGGTTCCCGGTGTCAGCTCCACATTCAGCGTAAACTGCCCATTCTCAACAACGGTGGTCCCTGCCGCTTCCTCGCCGTTGTAGATCCGGATCTCTGCACCCGATGCCGGAGAAGTGCCTGTTAGGGTCACCGTTTGTTCATTCGTGTACGCATGATTGACAGGTGACGTAATGATGGGTGCATTAACTGGATAACGCACCACTGCGCGGATCATGTAATTGCCCTCTTCTGCGGGAGCCTGACTCCAGGCACCACTTACACGCTGCCAGCTTCTTAAGGCATTTTCGCCCGATTCATCGGTTGCAAGCCCAGGAGCATTGTTTCCTGCCTCCGTCTGAACGTACACGATGTAGAAATCGCCTTGCACAACAACGGGCTCTGGGAATTCAACTGTGGTCCATTGATCGTTGCGCAGTGCGGTTCCGTCAAAAGGACCTGCCAGCAAACGACCCGGCGCTCCATTCTCGCCCGAAACGTCATACACTGCATATTGGAACGCGGTGCCGCCTGGTTGCGGCCATTCGGTGTTCCAGAAGCGGAGCGATGCGCCCGTAAGCTGCGCGGCCTCGTGTTCCGGCGTCATCCGTACCGCCCAGGCATTGCCCGCTGCTACGAAGGCTCTGGCATTTTCAGGTATGCCATCGTCATACGCAATTTCGCCAGGGAATCCGATAAACGGTTTAAGGGTCACATTGGCCTCAGCTGTTCCGTTGCCAGGAACCGTAATTTCAACCGTTTCACCATAATAATCCGCAGCCAGAATCGATAACGTATAGGTGCCTTCCAGGACATCCAGGGTGAACCTGCCGTCTTCCCCTGTGCGCACATCACCGACCCGTGGATCTTCCAGAACTGCTATGCTAGCCCCACTGACCGGTTCTCCTGTACGTTCGTCGGTAACAACACCTTCAATCTGTCCATGCGGGATGGCTTCCAGATTGAAATTGGCTTTTGCCGATCCGCCATCAGTAATCGTAACGACTTCGGTTCTCGGATAGTATCCGTAAGCCTCGGCCTTCAGCGTGTAATCACCTGCTACATGAGAGAAACTGTATTTGCCAGTTGCCGGATCAGTCTTCACCGAACGCCCGGTCTCAAGCACCGTAACCGTTGCGCTTGCAGGCAGGCTTTGCGGTGCCACCTCTCCGGTTCCCGGTTTCCCAGCTTCCGGCTGCGGCTGCTTGCTTTGATTGAATTCATACTTGTCGGTTCTGCTAATTTTGTACCAAGGATTATCATAGGCCGGTTTCGGCTTGTCACTATGCAGTACTTCCGCAGTATCCTTGGTGACCGCTCCAGGAGCAACGCCAAGAATCCGGAAGTCGTCGATGTACCAGCCCGTTTTCACCACACTGTTATCCGAGGTCAGCCTGAATCGGAATTGGACCTCGTTTCCTTTCCATGCATCAAGATCATAAAATACCGGTGTCCATTGCTTGCCGTTGGTATTGTGAGAGAACTTCCCGAGCTCGGACCATGTGTTTCCTCCATCGGAAGAGGCCTCAACATAACCGTAATCGTATCCTCCCTCAATTTCATACCAATGATTAAAGGTCAATGTTGCTTCGGTAACCTGGGTCAAATCCACAACCGGGGATACCAGGGAATAATTCGAACCACTTTCATAGGTATTGTCCAGATCGGTCGCCCACGCATTGGGTACAGAGAATGCATGGCCAGGTCCCGAAACCGGAACACCGCGTTCCCACTCATCTTTGACGCCGGAATGCGTCCAACCGTTGTCGCTGCTGCCATCAAAATGATCGGTATAGATGTCCTCCGGCACCACGATGTCAATGGACACCTCGCTCGACTTCTCGCTTTCATTGCCGCTGTAATCGACAGCCGCCACGGTATAATAATAAGTAGAACCGGTGACAGTTGTTGTATCCGTGTACGTTGTTGCCGCCGTATTTCCAATCGCTTCATAGCCTGTGCCCGAAGCGGTGGATCGATATACGGTGTAAGACTTCAGATCCTCAGCATCCGGACCGGTCCAGTTTAAGGTTGCATTGCCCAATATATCGGCTGAAACGGCCAGCCCGCTTGGCGCTCCCGGAGCAATGTCATCCGGTGCCTGAATTTCAAAATCGTCGATGTACCACCCTGCCTTCTGAACGGAAGCATCACTCGTCAGATTGAACTGGACGAACACCTGCTGTCCGGCGTAGGCCCGTAAATCCACATATTGTGTTACCCAGCCTCCACTAGTCCCCGTAAAGCTAAGTACCTCCTGAAAAGCAAAATCATTCTCCTCGGCGGCAATGTATACTTTGCCCCAATCAATATTTCGCTCCAGGTCATACCAATGCTTGAAGGTTAACAGGCCACCCTCCGGACTGTCTGTCAGGTCGATTGGAGGTGCAAGCAAATAGGCGTTGCTGTTCGCACCGTACGTGCCCTCGAGGTTAGTCGCGATCAGCTTGTCTCCGGAATATGCACCTCCTGGACCGCTTGTTGGTGATCCCCAAGCCCAGGCGCTTCCTGTCCCGCCTGCGGTAAAGCCCAAATTATTCTCTTCAAAATCCTGGATATATCCAGGCTGCACACCGTCCGAGACCTCAACTTTATAGACGCTGCTCTCAAATCCGTTATTGCCGTAATCATTGACCCGAATATAGTATTCCAGCCCTTGCGATTCGATCAGAAAAGCGGGAATGACCGCCGTGTACGTTCCATCCTTGCTATCCCCGGCTATGCGATTCATCGGCAGATAGACGTACTGGCTTGTGCCCGCTGTTCTTGCAAAGGCCTCTACAGCGGTGACGCCCACATTATCGGTTACGCGCGCAGTAAGCGGAACGTCAATCCCCGTAAAAGCCGAGCTCACTTGTGTATGCTCAAGCACCGGCTCTTCCAGATCATCGCCTGCGGTTACAACCCTGCCCGATACGGTGCCGATGCCTTCTACCACCGAACCTACAGCATCCAATGCATTAATGATTCCGTGACCATACCCATTGTTGGGTGAAGTCGGATACTGACTGTCCGTTCGAGGCGTGGCCGTCTCCATGATAATCTGCTCCAGCTGATCGACGTTTAGAGAGTGATTAGCCTGAAGCAGCAGAGCTGCCAGCGCGGTTGTATGCGGCCCTGCCATTGAGGTGCCGTCCCACCCTCCTTCATAAGCACCACCTGGCACAGAGGATCGGATATTTACCCCCGGTGCTACGAAACCTCCGGTTTGATCTCATCATAGGGCGAAGGACCACGTAAGGAAAAAGAGGCTAGGTTGCCGTTAATATCGGTTGCCCCGGTGGCGAAACTCTCCGGATAGTTGGCAGGGTTGGCAACGGAACCCGGTCCGCCCGGGTTCGTCGGCCGCACATTGCCTGCGGAGAACTCGGGGAAGATCTGTGCATCACGCCAGGTCTGGACCATAGGCCGGAACCATTCGTCCAATCCGGCGCCTCCGCCCCATGAATTGTTAACCACATCAGGGGCCAGCTCTGGATGCAGATTGCCTTCCGCATCCACGGGTGCAATAAGCCATTGTCCGCCGTCAAGGATGATGGCATCTGTCGTTCCCGGATTGAATATCCGTACGGCTATCCAGGTTGCTCCCGGAGCAACACCAATCTGGTTGCTCCCATCCTCCTCAGAGCCGACCATGGTGCCCATCGTATGGGTACCGTGACCATCTCCATCGGCAGGCAGGGAAGAACCGCTGTGCGGATCATACCAGCTCAGCTCGGGATCAACGATATTACCCGAAGCGTCATAACCTCTCCATTTTCGATTCAGGGCAGGATGGGTGTAGTCCACGCCGCTATCCAGATTGGCTACCACGATTCCCGTTCCGTCAATGCCCCTCTCCCAAACTTCCGGGGCATTGACGTAGTCAATGTTCCATTCCACATTTTCCGTTTGCGGTTGAGGAGCGTTTGTGGCTTCATCACGGGCTCCCTTGGGAACCGCAGGCTGAATGACCGATACGCCTGGCTCCTGTACGGATGTCTTCGGAGTACTCGATTCCTTTTCCGTGCTTGCGTCCTTCGTGTTGACCTCAGCCTTCTGAAGGAAACGCTCTTCATTTGGCAAAATTTTATCCACTTCGGGCAGGAGCGCAATCTCCTCCATAACTTCCTGGGTACTGGTCACTGCCAGCGCATTAACAATAAAATAGCTTTTATATTCTTTGACCTTGCCGAGATCAAGTGCCTTATCCAGATAACGTTCCAGTGTGTATTGGGTTCGCGATGCCGTCTCCCGCAATGAACTTACAACGGAAGTCCTGACGGAGAGCTTGGTTGCCGAGGGGGTCTGCTTCTCCAGCGTTGCCTTCTCCATAGCCTGCTTAGAGACCGAAGCGGTGTCCACTTGTTCCTTCATCTTTACCAGATAGGTGACATAATCGTCTTTCTCAAACTGCTTGCTCAGCTTGTTGCTGACCTTGTCCGTTGCAATCTGGGCCAAGCTGGATTTCATGTCAATCTTCTGAGAGGAGGTGTTGTCTGCTGAAACCGGATGAATGAATGATGCTGCCAGGAGAAGCGACAGACCCATGGAGAGAGGCTTGCGTAACCGATTTAACTTTATCAAACTTTTCCACTCCTTTTACCCGGTTTTTAATCTGTGAATGGTTGGACCCATTCCGATTCATGAAACAGTGAATCGCCTTAGCCTGAGCGAACCCGCATGTCCAGTGAAATTTACATGAAGCCTCACCTCCTTTTCAGAACAAGTTCATCATCGATTTGATTATCATTGCGTAATGGATAGCAGCATTGCGGAAAATAAGGATTAAGGGAAGAAGGATGTTCCGGTAAGACACTGAAGTTTGCAGAACATTTGCTATGGAGGGTAATCGATTGCGCTAGTAGAAACGCATAGGCCAACGAGTCTGTAACTCCTGGCAATCCGGGGTGTCATTCGTGATATGCAAAGCTATTAATATTACATATAATATAAAAATAGTATTTATTTGTTTTTTAAGAAGTAGTATAAAGTCATCATATATGAAGTTCAAGCATTTATCTTCTAAATAATAGAAAATAAGCCTTTTTAAGTCTCTCCTATCTATCCAATGACTCTCTACATGTCAGCTTCAATGCGCAATTACGTAAGTCATTCTATGACTTGGCTCATGGCCTGCATTATGTCATTATCCGTAGAGCAAAGTAAGAGATATGTTCCTAGCGAGACGAGCACGCTAAATAGACTCTTACAGCCTGGCTGTAAGAGTCATTATTTTCTTGCTTCACTTAACGGGCGCTGAGCTGCCTTCGTTTGTTTTACTTCGGTTAAACAGCACCATCTGTCCTAATTCATCCGGATAGAATGAGATTAATTTAATGTCAGGCCCGTGGAAGTACCTTTTGCCCATTCTCCTACCGGAGTTACGGTATAGGTCGTGCCTGCTCTTAGTTTATCGCCCTCCGTGAGATCAAACACGCCTACCGCACCTTTGCGGCTAGAATATTTATATACGGCCACCTGCTTATGACCCTCTGCGTCGATCAATTCCACGCTGCGGCCGGAGAACAACTCATCTCCCGGATCCTCGGATAATGTAACGGCAACCGAAGTTTCACCGATAGCCTCGGCTCCCACCATTTCCAGCGGGATGAATTCTTTAGCAACGAATGTCCGGCTTGCAATCTGTGCCCAATCAGAGGTGACGGTATACGTAACACCGGGGGTCAGCTGCTGACCTTCAGGTAAACGGAATTTTGGTTCTTGCTTGCCATCGGTCGATTGCGTGAATGGAACGTATTTTGCCACCATGGGCAGTCCGCCCTCCGGAGTGATGGTTACTTCTCTGCCCTGACCGGAGGAAATGACTTGATAAGCTTTCCCATCAGCTCGGTTGTTCTCATCTAGTATGAATGCGTTTTCTCCCCTGCCGCTGCTATATGCAGAAATAACGTAGCCATAGTCTACAACCCCATTAGACTTAAGCGCCTCCAGTTCAAACGTATCCTTGGCGACCTGCCTTGCCTCTGTCATGTCCAGCTTTGTGGCGCTGCCTGCAAATGTACCTGCTTTCTGCCCTTTGTAGGTAAGCGTATAGTCGGTAACCTGATTTTGTGCGGATGTCGGAACGATATAAGTGGATATCGAGCCCGTTTTCAGACGCGGCATGTTGGTTAGCGCAAGTCCATCGCTAAATACAAAATCTTCCTTAGCCTGTGCAAATACCTCATTGTCTGCTGTCAAGGGAGCATCTAAGGTAATCATCAACGTAATGGTATTCAATGCGCGGACACTCGTAATTTTGGCTTCTGCCGAAGGGATTGCTTGGTGTGCCGTATTCAGCAGGTATGCAGCTTCTCCCCGAGTGACATGACCTGCGCCTTCACGTAAACGTTCCGCCCAGTAAGCCACGGATTTCACGTCGCGTTTCAATGCCTGCGATACGATAATAACCAGCTCGTCGCGAGTGACGGTTCCCTTTGGATTAAAACGTCCATCCGTCGTTGTCATGATATCCAGCGCCGCCAGCTCAGCTGCATAATCGGAATACCAGGCATTTGGATTGACATCCGTTAAGCCTGCCTGGTTCTCGGCTGCTCCCTCCAGCCCAAATGTAAGGACTACCATTTTGGCCAACTCGGCTCTTGTAATGGGATTCGTGATTCCCATCGTTCCATCCTGGTAACCCTGTATCACGCGAAGCCCGGACAACTCCTGGATCGCTTGCTGAATATCTTCGGGTGCTATCATGACTTCTGCTGCTTTAGCTTGCAGCACATTGAACGGTAGAGATGCCGTTCCCAGTGCAGCTGCCAACATCAGGGCAGCCCATTTATTAGCATGCTTGTTCTTGTTCATGTGTTAACCCTCCTTAGAATCTATGCGTATCATTAGCTGATCGTCATAACTCCATCATAGAGGAGAGTCTTAAACTGCCAAGAAAGCTGGGATTAATAAATTCGAAACAATATATTAACTTTTTATAAACTCCATCAGATAGAAAAGCGATAGCCTGCTCCCCAAACCGTCTCAATATACTGTGGATTGGAAGAATCCAGCTCCAATTTTTCGCGCAGCTTGCGGACATGCACCGTTACGGTTGCTATATCCCCACTGGAATCCATACCCCAAATTCGTTCAAACAGTTCATTTTTGCTGAATACGCGGTTAGGGTGGCTTGCCAAAAATTCGAGCAGGTTAAACTCTCGGGTCGTAAACACGACTTCCTGATTGCGCACGTACACTCTTCGAGCGGATTTATCAATGACCAGGCCGCGTATATGAATCTCTGCATTTTGAACCGTCTCTTGTTTGCCCATCAGTCTCTTGTATCTCATCAGATGTGCCTTGGCTCTTGCAACTAATTCGCTTGGGCTGAACGGCTTGGTAATATAATCGTCGGCGCCGAGATTAAAGGCTCGGATTTTATCAATCTCTTCATTCTTGGCCGAAACGATTAGAATCGGGACCTCCTTGTTCTTCCTGATCTGGCGACATAATTCAAAGCCGTTCATCCCGGGGAGCTGCAGGTCGACAACGATGAGACTGTAGTCCTCGTTAAGTGCCAGATGTAATCCCTCATTGCCCGTATGGCATAAATCTGCGAAAAATCCATTCAGTTCAAAATAATCCCGCTCCAGCTGAGCAATTGTAGTCTCATCTTCAATGATGAGTATGCGTGTGGTCATGGATCCTCCTTAATTGATCGCCCTTTTGAGTGTAAAGAACAGGCTTGTACCGACTCCCAGCTCGCTTTCCGCCCAGATGGCACCCCCATGCCCTTCTATAATCTGGCTTGCAATTGCCAGCCCAAGCCCGCTGCCACCCGTAGAAGAATTGCGAGATGGTTCAACGCGGTAGAACCGTTCGAATATATGCGGGATCGCGTCGCGCGGGATGCCCATCCCATTATCTTGGATCTCAACCGTCACCCATTCGGGAGATATTCGGATCGAGACACGAATGGTTTTGGGTTGCTTATCCATAAAATTTTGGGCATTTCCAATAATATTGAGCACTGTTCGCTTCAATTTTTCCAGATCGGCTATGACCTCAACTCGATCCGCCGTACGCTCCATCCACTCCAGTTGAATCCCCTTTTCATCCAGAATGAACTGAAGTTCATCAATGCAGTCGTCTAGAAAGCCGATGATATCTACAGGCTCGAACATGAATGGCACTTGCTTCGAATCAAGCTTGGAGTACAGGAACAACTCACCCACAAGTTTATCGAGATCAACCGCTTTGGCATAAATGATGTTCACGTACTTATCCATCTTCTCCGGTGTATCGGCAACTCCGTCGCGAATCCCTTCGATGTATCCTTTGATACTTGTAATAGGTGTACGTAAATCATGCGATATATTGGAGATCAGCTCCTTCCGGTTCTCTTCATCCTGAAGCCGGAGCTGAATCGAGGCCTGCAGCCGCTTTCGCATATCCTCAAAGGCCTCGTTCAATTGTCCGATTTCGTCTTTCGTCTGCAAATCAAGCGAGAATTGGAGATTTCCCTCCTTGATGTGCTCAGCCGAATTCCGGAGCAAATCAAGCGGGTTGACAACGCTGCGGGTAATCCAGCGGTATAACAGTACATTCGTTATCACAATGATGCCGATCAGAATCAGAACGAGGACAGGCAGCAGCTTGCGTGTCACCTCACCAAAGGGACTACGCTCTCGTATGACAAAGACACTTCCTTTCGCACCATCCGAATAACGGAAATCATACTTGGCATAAGCATAGAATCGTTCGCCAATGTTAAACGTATGGCGGATCTGATTGTTGTTCAAGTCATAATGAGGCAGACTCCGTTCCAGCTCGGGCTGATTGAATGTATGGGATTCAAACACCTGATCTTTTTCCCGGCGGACATAGAGCCCGGCTCTCACCGTTCTCAGCTTGAAATCATATTCCTTCAGCAGCTCTTGGTTTTGGAGCTCGTCCGGTTCATTCTTAGCCAGGTATTTCAATTCAAGAAAGATGGACTCCTCTTGCTCTGTTAGCGGGTTGACCTGATAATGCACTTTATAAAAATCCCGAATGTCGCGAATGTCGCCGGTTGCTGCGATGGTAAACAATCCGGCAATCAACACAAATACCAACAAGCTGAGGACAAGCATGCCGGTATAGGATAATAACAATTTAATTCGGATGGACATCTATTTACCTCGCTTTGGCAGAGGATCGTCGCCTGATTTCGTGATTCCACTGCATCACCCCTTACAGGGATGAATTAAAATGAACCCGAAACGATATCCCCTTTGAACATCGTAACGACTCGCCTGGATCTTCTTGCAATGGCTTCGGCGGAGCATGAGGCTTCAACGAACACGATGCTTGCTTCGTCTCCGACTCGCGGCCATACCTGCTCCCCCTTGTCATTAAGCGGTGTTATGCCACCGGTTATATAGCGGAGTGTGTGCGCCAGTGAGCGTTCATCCACCCATCTGGATATTTCCGCTAAACGACCTGCACGTTCCAACACATCCCCATTGCCAAAGGGCGACCATACATCAAAAATGTTATCGCATCCAACTGCCACCTCTACTCCACGCTTGTGCAGCAGACCAACGGGAGGGAACGTTCGGCCAATCGGCACGCTGGTTATAATAGCAATTCCTGCATCGGCTAATAAATCCCCCATCTCCTCTGCTTCGGACGGTGATATATCGCCCAGACCAAATGCATGACTAATCGCAACCTTCCCCTGCAGCCCTGCTTCCTGGGTTAGCTGCGCCAGTCTCTTCAAGGTGTATATCCCCTGGTGGTCGGCATCATGCAAATGCAAATCGATTCCTGCGTTACCTTCGACTGCGAGCTCCACCATTTGCTGCAGGGAGGCCTCGATATCGCCATCAACCGTAGCCGGATCAACGCCTCCGACCAAGCCGGCTCCTCTGCGAAGAGCTTCCCGCACCCATTCCTTTGCCTGTGACCGCAATAAACCATGCTGCGGAAAGGCAACGATTTCGTGTGACAGCTTGCCCTCAAAGCTGTGCAAGGCTTGCTGAACAGCTTCCAAATGGTCTAATCCAGCCTCCGGATATATATCCACATGTGTACGTACATGTGTTACTCCGGAGTCTACATAGAGGTTGAGCAGTTTTTCCGCGCGGTCCTGGATACGAGTATCAAGCGAAGGCAGTGTTTTCTTCTCAATATCCAAGCGTTCAAATATACTGGAGACCGGCGTTACGGAACGCCAACGGTCACCTAGCAGCGTTTTATCCAGATGACAATGCTTTTCAACAAAAGACGGAAGCAGCAGCAGCCCTTTCACATCCTGTTGAACGGCTTGGTCCGGGATGTTTGTGTCGCAAGAAACCACCTTCGCGATTTTTCCATCCTCTATAAACAGATGACAACTTTCCGTCCTGGTGCCTGTAATGACACCATCTTTAATATTATAGCCGCTCTCCAGCCGGGCGTTTGTCAACCAATAAGATGACTTCATATCCATCGATCCCCTCTCTCCTAAACTGGTTTACGATTATGCTAACATAGGATCAACTATATGGATAATATGTATTAAATAAGATTCACTTAGGTTTTTCATATAGAAGAAAGAGAAAAACCACCCGCTAGGATGGTTCACAATAAGATGGTTCATATAGTTTTTACGATAATAACGTTCAAAAAACAAAACACCGCGATGTACGCAATGTTAAAAACAGCGTCTGCTTCCCATGTGAACCAGCGAGATATGCCTCCCCGTACACGGACTATACAATATAAAATATGCGTTCTCCTGATAAATAAGGAATGCAGTAATCCGCGCACAATTTTGGCATCCGCTCACGCATCCAGGCATGCACGGACTCGTTCTCCATCTGGAAGACATAATATCCGATAATGGCCACGAGCATGAACCCTTCGAGCAGCACGAGCTCATTCTGACCGGTTATATTGTCGCCATAATATCCTCTAAGGAATAGATCACGATGTTCCGAAGGAATCATCATAGCCCCCTAGCTACGTCCGTATAATAATACCCCGGTCCGAAAAAACCAAAATCAATAAAACTAAATTCACCTTCCGGCGTCATAATGATGTTTCCTAAACTCAGGTCACCGTGAATGAGCCCCCAGGCACCCTCACTCCCTCTGTCTTCAAGCCTCGTGTTAACCCATCTTAGCGTTGTCTCTATGATGGAAACATCGGGAGATGTAAACAATCCCTTCTCTAAACCCCGCTTGATGACCTCAATCATGTATTCGTGATAGGCGGTTCCTTGACTGGGACGCTTATCCAAGCCTTCCTGCTGATGCTGGCTGTAGAAACGGTGCAGCTCCGCAATATGAGCCCCCAGCCGCTCAACCACTGCCGGGTCCTTCACGTCATCCTTTTGCAGATCCCTGCCTTCCAGCCAGGTAAGTACGGAACTGTTCCACGTCTTCCCTTCGTGCTGTATGATCGTAATCAGTTCGCCATCCCGATTACGGAGTGGCTTCTGAACATGAAGATTGTTCCAGCTTGACAGGCCTTCCAGCATGTTCAGCTCTGCTTGCAGACCCTCATAGGTATGCTGTAAGCCGGCCATGCTGTCTTTGACCGGTTGATGAATGCGCAGCAAATAGGAGCTGCCGTTCTAGGTTCTATTCTCGTTATGTCGTATAAAGGTAGTCTCGGATTCCTCGATGACATAACCTCTTAAAACATCCTGAAGTTCTTCATCCCTCATATGTATTTCTCCTTACGATCAGTATAGGACTTTCGGTGCTCCATATTAAATAATAACTCGATCTGCATGTCATTTCATCCTCCCCAAAAAAGCGAGTCACCTCAAGCTCGTTTTGTTTACATTTCAGAAACATATTAGAGACTCTATCGATATAACTCTCCTATATACTGAGTGAACAGCTAACGAGGAGGGACATCATATGAGAATGAATGGGGTTAAATACAAATCCATTCTACCAGCCGTCATGATCGGTTTGGTGGTTGCAAGTTTAATGATGAACGGTTTCGATACCGTTTCAGGAATGAACCAAGTGGAAGCGGCTGCGGCATCTTCCTCCAGTTCCACCTTCACTGCGTTTTTGGCAAACAACGCACCTGGCCGGACGCTGAAGTATGTTAACGGCGTTACCACGGTCACAAATCTATCAAGTACCGTTGTGCTGGTCAATAAAAAGAGAAACCTGCCTTCCCATTATGTACCGCAAGATTTGGTTATACCCCAAATTCCGTTCAGCTTCTCGGGGCCTAGTCCCAAAAAACAGATGAGAAAAATAGCTGCAACCTCGCTGGAAAAACTGTTCGCTGCCGCCAAGAAAGACGGAATTGATCTCAAAGCTGTGTCGGGCTACCGCTCCTACGCAACCCAAAAATCCATATTCGAACGCAATGCAAGCATTAAGGGCGAGGCTGCTGCCAACAAGACCAGTGCAAGACCAGGACAAAGCGAGCATCAGACCGGTCTGAGCATGGATATATCGAGTGCTTCCGTAGGTTATGACGCTGGAGCAGAGTCTTTGGAAATACCAAGGAAGGCAAATGGACTGAAAGTCAACGCCCCTAAATACGGATTCATTATTCGTTACGGTAAAGGTCAGGAGAAAGGGACTGGCTATTCCTACGAGCCTTGGCATGTTCGTTATGTAGGGGTATTCATTGCCGGAGAAATTACGAGACAAAACCTGACCCTCGAGCAATATCTGGAAAAAAAACAATAATAACACGAAACGTTTTTGGGCCATTGCGGGCCCATTTTTTTCGCCTAATTTCCTCTTGAATTTGCTTGCAGGTACAACCGCATATTTTGCAACACAACATGGGGACAAAGTACTCCAGATAGCCTAAACACGTACATTAACAGCAGCAGACAGGTTAGTTAGCACAGTATGATTTTCGCAAAGAGGTGAAAACAGTGCCTATTAAATCGGGGAAAGAGTATATCGAGCGGATTGATAAGCAAAATATCAACATTTTGGTATAAAGGAGAACGTATCGAAGGTCCTTTATCACAGCATCCTGCATTTCAAGGTCTTATTGAAACCCAAGCCGATCTTTATGATATGCAATGTGATGCGTGCTATTTAGACCGGATGACCTATCCTTCACCTGATACGGGAGAGCTTGTTGGTTTATCTTTTCTCCCGCCAAGGAATGCCGAGGATTTACAAAAACGCAGAATCATGATGGAGCTCTGGGCGAACAGGCACCATGGATTCTTAGGACGCTCTCCCGATTACATGAACACCGCGATCATGGCTCTATTCACGGCCGCTGATATTCTTGAAGAGCATAATCCGCAATATGCCGACAACCTCAGGCGATATTATGCATACTGCCGGGAGCATGATATTACCTTGTCCCATGCGTTCATCCAGCCCTACGCGAGCAAGCTATCCGGTCAGAATGACGATGTAGAGGACTCCATCGCTGCTAAAGTCGTAGAAATCAACGACAAAGGAATGGTCATAAGCGGAGCTTTTATGATGGCTACGCAAGGTGCTACTTGTGAGGAGATGTTAGTCTTTCCGACTCCGTCACCCACGATATTCAATAATGTGAATCCATCTGCCTTTGCCTTTGCGGTACCCAATGATCTGCCAGGGATGGCTTTTATCTGCCGCGAGAGTTACGGAGCCAGCTCCACCTACGATCACCCCTTGAGCGCAAGATACGAAGAGATGGATACACTCGTTATTTTTGATCGTGTTCTTGTGCCGCATGATCGCATATTTTATTACGGGGATGAAGCCTATGCGGGGCGATTGTTTGGCGAGAGTCACTTCCATACCCATATGGCCCATCAAATCACCACTCGTTATATTGTAAAAACCGAGTTTTTACTCGGTTTGCTAGAGTCATTGGCAGATGAGCAAAATGTAGGGCTTGAGCCGCAAATGGTTTTGAACGTTTCCAAGATTATTACATTCCTCGAGACCTTTAAAGCCTTAAGACTGGCTTCTGAGCAAGGCGCACTCCATGATAAATTCGGATATCTCGTTCCTGCCACCAGCCCGCTCCTGGCTTCCAGCATCCTGTTCCCCAAGTTCTATCCTGAGATGGTTGAGATGATTCAAATTCTGGGTTCCAGCGGCCTGATCATGATTCCCTCCGAGATGGATTTCGATTCGGATACAGGACACTACCTCGATCAATATTTAAAAGGCACAACCTCAGAGGCCTACGACCGCATCGCCTTGTTCAGGCTCGCCTGGGAGCTTGGGGCAAGCTCATTCGGTGGCCGGCAAACCCAGTTCGAACGATTCTTCTTCGGCAATGCACATACGGTCGCTTATCGCATGTACAACAGTTATGAGGATCACGAACAGCTCCGGCAATTGATCAACGATTTTATAGCCAAAAACAACAGTGCATCTTAGCACAATATGAGGCGGAACGAAACTCATATCATAACCTCTCTCATGCCTGTAAGGTATGGGAGAGGTCTTGTAGAGTTGACCTTACATAACAATCCTTGCTTTGAAGAGCTCCTCCAGCATAGAGATTTCAATGGGAACAGCCTGCTCCCTAGCCGTGCGAAGCAGCGACAATGCTGCAGTATATCCCAGGTTATTCATGATATAGCTCTGCTGGCTCGCATCCTCATTCGTTACACCTGTTTCAGTTGCTTTATTAAGCTGTTTCGTCATCATACCGGCATATCAGCGCTTGAGTTTCGAAGAAAGATAGAGTCGAGCTGGTTCTTGCACCTTCCGCTACTCGTATAATCCCATCAAAAAGCATATAATGTACGTTGATAGCGGTCTGAGATATTTGGATTTACCAAAAAGGAGAGTTGGAGTCGATATGCGTCTTATTTCATCCTTGAGCTCCTTCATCAACGCTTGGCGGGACTATCCGGCCGAGAAGAATACGGTTCTGGGAAATCGCTATATTGTTCAAAACATGATTGGCGAAGGCAGTTACGGCTTAATATATAAGTGCATGGATCGGAAAAGTGGTCAGATTGTAGCCGTCAAACAAGCAAGACCCAGCAAAGGCAGCTACGCAGAACACTTGCTGAATCGGGAGGCTGCCATATTAAAATCTCTTCAGCATTCGCATATTCCGGCTTACCTGGATCTTTTTACGGACCATCGCCATATCTATCTGGTAATGTCCTATATGAATGGAGATACGCTGGAAGACTTGATTTTTGAACAAAACCAAAAATATCAGGAAGCCGATTGCGTGTCTATTACGATGCAGCTTATGGAGCTGGTGCTGTACCTTCATAAACAAGGTTTTGTTCATCTCGATCTGCGAATTCCCAACGTGCTGTTTAAGAATGGAGAATTGAATCTCATCGATTTTGGGTTGGCACGCAGAATTGGCGAGCCGCCTCCGCTTCGGAAGCCAACACGGCCATGGTTCCGTCATGGCAGCAAGATATCTTCTGAACGCCATAAAATATCGCAGGAAAGCGAGGATCTGCAGGACATCGGCCATTTTATGCTGTTTATGCTGTATTCGGTCTATGAGCCCGAGAGCAGCCAAAGCGTTATCGCCGAGCGAAGCTGGCAGGAAGAATTGCAGCTCTCCAGTGAGTTGAAAATGATGATTGAACGCTTACTCCAGCTGCGAGATCCATATTCTGGATCTTCAGAGTTTATGAAAGAGCTGCGCTGGCTGGTTAACGCCAAAAACTTCCCATCCATATGATGGGAGGCCCTGAAGTTGATTATGGGGCTTACTCTGTGGTACGATCCGATTACGTAGACTGGAATAAGATGAACTAGAAAGGAGGAAGACCGAAATGTTTAAGAAAATAATCAATAAGCTTCTTCACTCCTCATCTCATAGTGATAGTCGAAGGCATCATGGCAGCTCTGCTAAGAATTACGGAAGAAAATACAGCAGCAGCCATGGGTATTCACGTCGTAAAGGCTCTTCTTCAGATTACAAGCGCAGGCATGGAAATCAAGGGCATGGCTATTATAAAAATAGAAGAGGCAGCTCAAGCTGACGATATGGAACCAAGCACTTCTCCCCTCACATGGTTGAGGGGATTTTTTGCGAGGAATGTCATACTGCAGCAATGATTTCATTTGATGGTGAAATTGACTCCATACAAGGACAATCCCAGCTTTCCGGCTACCCGCTGGGAGGAGAGATTCTCCCATGGAGTACTGTAGAGCGGCAATGCCCCCATCTCTCGCACGGCCATCGCCCAACCCGCAACAACTGCCGCGGCGTATCCCCTGCCGCGAAACTCGCCCAACGTCTCAAGCCCGGCTTCGTATGCTTTTGCTGTCACCCGAACGCTGCGGCAGACCGATACTATCCTGCGGTCATGTACAAGTGCCACGCAAGGCTGTACGTATTCTATTTCAGAGGCAAGGCATTCGAAACCGGCAAGCGAATGATCGCTCATATGTTCTCGGGTGATGCGTACCACCTGGATGGTCGACGTCGTTTGAACTGGAATACAATAACAGGGTCCCGTCGCGTGATGTCCGCTCTGGAGAAGCTTCATATACGACCCGAAATGTTTGGGCTTCGCTTGGAAATCTCTCATAATCGGCTCGTCCTCGACCAGTTCTTTCAATAGAAGAGCAAGACTATCTGGAACATCATGGCGAAACCTGCAAAGTGCCGTCCCGTCTATCGTCCGACCCAGGAAAAAACGCGGGGCTGGATCCTCACCCGGCCATGGCTCGTGGATTGCGCGGATCCGCCCGTTTGGATCATGCGTGAACATCGCCTCTACGTGCAGCTCCATCAGCTCTTCGGCCGTGGGCTCGTTATCCCTGCAATGATTCAAGCTCTCATCCCCTTTTCAAATAAAAGATGTTTACTGTGCTCCTTATCATCGTACCAAATCCATCCCGTTATGGCTCGGGTTTAAATCATTATAAACAAATAAACAGCCCCGTTTCCTGAACATCTGGAGACGGGGCTGATTACCATCCATGGATCTCAAAATTCATGTTTCTCGTCCAAGCGAGTTTCGCTGCAACCTTGGTATGAATGCATAGGCAAATGTGAACAGCGGACTTAACCATAAGAATACGGCATAAGGTGCATATTCCACAACCGGAACGCCAAGGGTAGCCGCGAAGAAGGCCCCGCTGACACCCCAAGGGATTAACGGATTCACAAGCGTGCCGCAGTCCTCCAATGTACGGGAGAGCGTCTTCGCTGGAATTCCACGGCGGGCGTATTCCTCCTTGAACATTTGTCCTGGCAAAAGAATGGACAAGTATTGCTCGCCCGTCATACCGTTTACCGCGATTGAAGAAGCGCCCGTCATGAGGACAATGCTGCTCTTTCGCTTCAAGGGTTGAATGATTTTATGGAAAAAGGCTTCAATGATACCGCAATGCTGAAGCAATCCTCCTAACGATAAAGCAATCAAGATCAGGGACACGGACCACATCATCGACTGCAATCCACCACGGTTGACTATGGAAGCCACGATTTCGTTCGTGATTGTGCTCTTGTAACCACTTTGCATGACACTGAACCAGACATCGATGGCCGTCTGCTGCTGAACGAATGCGGTTACCATAAGTCCGGTAACAATACCCACAATCAGTGTTGGGAGGATCGGAAGCCGCTTGATGGAGCAAGCAATAACGGCGAGCGGCGATATCAATGTCAGCCAATGAAGTTGGAACCCATCATTCAGAGCTACCTTCATTTGCTCGATTGAAGACAAATCCAGGGAGTCCGTCATTGGTGCGAGCAGGAAAAAGACCGTTGTAACAATAAGTGCCGGTACGGTAGTGTAAACCATGTTGCCAATATGAGTGAATAGTGATATTCCCGCTACCGCGGGAGCAAAATTCGTTGTGTCGGATAACGGAGACATCTTATCGCCGAAACAAGCACCGCAGATCACCGCTCCGGCTGCCAGGGTTGGAGAAACGCCCGTTGTTGCGGCAATTCCCATAAAGGCAACGCCAACCGTGCTGACAGTCGTAAATGAGCTTCCGGTGAACATAGAGACCACGATGGTCACATATAACGCGCTTACCGCAAAATAATGCGGCTCTATATAATCCATGCCATAGTATAAAATCGTTGGCACCGTGCCGCTCATCATCCATACAGCGATCAGAATTCCGATGAGCGATAGAATGAGAATCGGCATAATGGCCGTTTGAATTCCCTGGATGATGGCAGATTCGAGCTTCTTCCAGGAGAAACCGAATAAACGCAGCAGCGCGGCTGTGCCAACGGTGGTTGCAAGCAGCGGCAGATGCGGCTCCGCTTTGAGAAGAAAGATGGAGACAAACAGCAGTGCCAGAATAAATACGATGAGGATGATGCTTTTGGAGAAACTGAGCTGACGTTCCATGAGGATGAGACTCCTTGTACACTAAATGTGGGAGGGAGATTCGATACCCGTCCCTTCCTATGCAGCATTTGTTTTGATGGTTAAATATGTTTAACTTTTGCGCTTTTGCGCTTTTTTGCTTTTGGGCATTGAAGCACAGAAATTCACTATAAACGATAGTGTGGACTTAGTCAACGTCATGATCCGCCGTGAGAGGACACTTTAACCATCAGTATGATTGTGAAATGACAAAAAAAGACGGCTGCACAAGCAGCCGCCCTTTGGAAATCCCTATGCGTTATTTAGCTTGAATATATCCTTCTGCTTTCAACAGCTCAGCGATCAGAACAGCGCCGCCTGCAGCGCCGCGCAGTGTATTGTGCGAGAGTCCGACAAATTTATAGTCGTAGATCGAATCCTCGCGCAATCTTCCTACCGAGACGCCCATACCACGCTCGATGTCACGATCCAGCTTGGTCTGAGGTCTGTTATCTTCCTCAAAATACGTGATGAACTGCTCTGGCGCACTCGGGAGACGCAATTCTTGCGGTCTACCCTTGAATTGCCGCCACCGGTCCAGGATTTCATCCTTCGCCGGCTTGTTCTCGAACGATGCAAACACAGTAGCTAAGTGGCCGTCCGTTACAGGGACACGAATACATTGCGTCGTAATCAGAGGTGAGCTTGCTTTAACGATTTCGCCATCTGCCACGCTTCCCCAGATGCGCAGCGGCTCCTGCTCGCTCTTCTCTTCCTCGCCGCCGATGTACGGAATCACGTTATCCAGCATATCCGGCCAATCGGTAAAGTTCTTGCCGGCTCCGGAAATCGCTTGATACGTCGAGGCAACCACGTGGGTAGGCTTATAATCGAGTAAGGCATGAAGTGCCGGGACATAGCTCTGAATGGAGCAGTTAGGCTTAACCGCAATGAACCCGCTCGAAGTCCCCAGCCGTTTTCTCTGTGCAGCAATGACATCCATATGACCCGGGTTAATTTCTGGAATGACCATCGGTACGTCCGGAGTCCAGCGATGTGCCGAGTTGTTGGAAATGACCGGCGTGCCTGTCTTGGCATAAGCCTCTTCCAGTGCTTGTATTTCATTCTTCTTCATATCCACTGCGCAAAATACGAAATCGACCTCTGCAGCAACCTTCTCCACTTGTGAAGCATCCTGTACGACAATGCTTTTCACAGGATCCGGGATAGGGGTAGCCAGCTTCCAGCGGCCTTGCACGGATTCTTCATAGGTTTTGCCAGCAGAGCTCTTGCTTGCCGCAATAGAGGTTACCTGGAACCATGGATGTCCATCCAGCAATTGTACAAAACGTTGACCAACCATACCTGTTCCACCAACAATACCAACTTTAAGTTTTTCTGACATTCGTTGCTCATATCCTTCCATAGTGGCGTCATGTTCCCCATACATCGGTTCTAATCTAGAGTACGGATAATGGCATGCAATAAGCTTCTTCTTAGATAACTATTCAACTCGTCTGAATTGGTGTAGGATTCCTACCTTGAGCCTTCGTTTTTCTTCTGATATAACAAAAAATCCCACCCCCAAGACCGTAGTCTCAGGGACGAGATTGTTACACTCGCGGTACCACCCCAAATTTGCAAATATGTCGCCATATTCGCCTCGTCGAGTACGGCATTACAACGTAATGCATATACCCTAGCTCTGTAACAGGAGCTCCTGGCACATCATCCACCTCTCATGAGGTTTCCATGTGCTGCTCTGAGTCTTTTTTCTAATAAAGAACGCTTCGCTCCTTCTCAACTGCCGGAGCTCTCTGTGCAAGAATTCATTTATTTACTCGTCTCTTCATCGCATTTATTAGAATCATTATATATAAAACCATATCGCAGGTAAACCTTATTTATAAAATTTTCGGAAAGGATGATCCATTGAGGGTATCTTATTCCAGTTACGATGTTCACTACGATTCGGTTTTGAACACTTGCTTGCAAGCAAACCAGCTGCGGAGCCGCCCGGGGCCCTCAGCCTGATCTGTCTCTGATTGACTTTTAATTTTGACGGAGCCTCAAGATAAGTTCTCCTCGCGGACGAATTCCGCTGTTGGCGCAGAACGCTGTCCGTGGAACCCTCTTCCAACCCAATACCACAGAACCTCCACCACCGCGATTGCACCCGCTACGTCCAGCAGAACATGCTGCTTCACGAACAAGGTAGATCCAATGATGAACCACGCACATATTTTCACTGCAGTCCGTTCCCTGTTGGAGAAACCGGCACTGGTGACCGCACCCTTGATCATCAAATAACTGGTCAGCACATGAATGCTCGGAAAGCAGTTGTAGGGATTATCCGTGCTGTACACCAGGTTCACTAGCCAGTCAAGAATCCCCGCCTCCATGATCAATGGCCGATCAACCGTTGTCTGGAACAAGAAAAACGTGATGTAACAAGCGATTAAACCGATGCACTGCGACAGCAGCGTCCGATAATACACACTTCGATCTCTGGCACAGAACAGAAAGAGCATAATAATTATAAATGGGTACCATATCAGATAGGGAATAATAAAAATCGGCATAAATGGAATGGCGGCATCCAGATCCGTCATCAGACTGTACACCGGCGTATGCGCCTGATTTAGGATACCATAAAAAATGTTGAGCGCAGGAATCATGAGAATCCACAACATCGGGAGATAGGTTTTCCATTTCCGGTTCACAGACTTCCTCCCTTCCTCGGCACTTTCGGTCGATACCATTATATGAAGCAGAGACACGTCTACACACCTGTTTGCCATCTCAAAATACAAAAAGCAGCCCGATAACGGACTGCTCGCTGCTTGCTTGTCGTTAATTCTTAAGCCCTGTAACCGATTTTCCCGTTGACAATCGTCATCCTGACACTTGTGCGAAGCAGGTCATCCGGGTCCATTCCATCAGCCAAGTTACGATCCACAACCGTAAAATCCGCGTATTTGCCGAGTTCAATACTTCCCCGCTGACCCGCTTCTCCTGCGGCGCCCGCGCTGCCGCTTGTAAACAGCCGGATCGCTTCCGTTATGCTCAGCTTCTCTTCCGGCATATACCCCTCATGACTCTCTTCCGGCTTGCGTCTCGTGACGGCGGCATGAATTCCGAGCAGCGGGTTCAGCGGCTCAATGGGTGCATCGCTGCCGCCTGAACAAGGCAGCCCTGTAAGCAGCCATTTTTTCCTATGCATACAGCCAGCTTGTCCGATCAGGGCCGACACGCTCCAGCACCCATGGAAAATCGCTGGCTACGAAACGAGGCTGCAGGTCAACGGCTAAATTCAGCTTGCTCATTCGCTTCACCGCATCCGGGTGTACAACTTGAGCATGGATGAAGCGGTCCGGCAGCCTGGCTTCCCTACTCAGCGGAAGTTGCTCCAGCACCTCTGTCATCATTTCAGCCGCACCGTCTCCAATTGCATGGAATGCAACAGGATAACCGAGCTTGCGTGCTCTGCCGACAATCTCCCTTAGCTCCTCCGGAGAATGCATGGCCAGGCCTCGGGTATGCGGAGCATCATAATAGGCATCCTTAAGCAGCGCTGTTCTGCCTCCGATCGCACCATCAGCAAAAAGCTTGACGGCACCGATACGGTTCCAGTTACTTCCGCTGCCTGCCTGGATACCAAGTGCCTCCATCTCATCCAGAAAGCCATGATACATCAGCTGATGCGTTCGGAAGTAAAGGCCCTCCTCCTTGAGCTCGCGATGGATGCGAAGCATAGCTTCAACACTGCCCAGCAAACGAAGATCCTCGGTATGTGCTCCAGTAAGGCCGAGCCGAAGCGCATCGTGACAGGCCTGAAACATCACCGTTTTCAGCATGGACGGATCAGGCACTGGCTGGACATCGGCAAAAGGGGCCGAAGCGTTCTCGTAGATACAGCCGTTTAGCCGGCCATCCGCACCGCGGCCAAATGCCCCCGACTCCGGATCAGGCGTATCGGCTGTGACACCCGCTCTGCGGAAAGCCTCCGAATTCCCAAGATAAGCATGGAAGCAGGTTCTGGTCAGATACACCGGATGCTCCGTTGTGATTTCATCCAGCTCCAACAGGTGTGGAATCTTCCCGTCAGGAAAGTTGTTCTCGTTCCAGTTGAGACCCAGAATCCACTCTCCGGGCGGCGTAACGGCTGCCCGCGCCCGCAGCATGGCCAGCATCTCTTCCTTGGAAGCCGCTTCGGTAAAATCAAGCATGCCCAGCTTCATTCCATGCATGCCGAGATGCATATGGGCGTCGACCAGGCCGGGCAGCACGCAGCCTCCGTCCCAATCCACCGTTCGATAGTCCCTGCCCGCCAGCTGCAGCCGCAGCTCGGCAGTTTTTCCAATGGCACGTATGACTCCATCCTCCACGTATACGGAATCCGCAGGTGAAGCGGCATGAGGTAAAAAAAGCTGGCCGTTAGTGAATAGAACAGGCTGCATATCCGAACTCCTCCTGATTTTTTCATTATTATACCAAACATGCCGTCACGCGTCAGCCTGTGCCAATGTAAGGATACTTCGAAAAAAATGAAACAAGCAGCCCCCGGAGGGACTGCCTGTTATGATCAGTTGATTTTGGTAAATGCCCACTTCTGCGCATCGGAGCCGTTATCACTCCACTGCTGAATGGCAGCCCCGTCTGCTGTAGAGGCGCTGGCAACGTCAACGACCAGCCCATTGGTTTTGGATATAATTTTGTAGTAACCGCCACCCACATCTACAATCCTCCATCGCTGTGCATTCGACCCATTGTCATCCCACTGCTGCAGCTGGACACCGGTCGCAGTAGATGAGTTCGGTACGTCGAGCACTTTTCCACTGTGTACAGCTGTGAGCTTGTAATATCCGTCTCCCGTGCTCTCAACCCTGAATCTCTGATTATTGGCAACGTAGTTGGTCCACTGCTGGATTTTAGCTCCGCTTGCCGTGGATACATCCACAACATCCATTACCTTCGCCGCTTGCCTTGGCAGCTATCGTATAGATGCCGTCACTAATCACGTTCGATGCCCCATTGTCTTGATAAACACGTACATAATCCACCAGCATCTGTGACGGGAACGGCGTTGCGTTATTCGGACTGCCAGGCCAATTCCCGCCGACTGCGAGATTCAGAAGAATAAAGAACGGGCGCTGGAACTCCTCGGTATTGCCGGTCCCATTTTCAATATAAAATTCATTGAACTGCACACCGTCCACAAACCAGCGAATATATTTGGAGTCCCACTCCATGCTGTAAACATGGAACTGCGAGAAATCCAGATTGCCCGATACCCGTCCATATTCCGCGTGTCCTCCTGCGTCCCAGTGTACGGTTCCATTCACGTAAGGGTTATTATTCACCCGCTCCATAATGTCAATCTCTCCGCTCTTCGGCCAACCCACCGAGGTGATGTTGCTTCCAAGCATCCAAAATGCAGGCCAAAGCCCTTGACCCGATGGCAGCTTGATTCGGGCCTCTACCTTCCCGTAAGTAAAGGTTTTTAAATCTTGCGTTTTGATCCGGGCAGAGGTGTAATTCATCCCGCCGTAGGATTCCTTTTGTGCCGTAATCACCAGATTGCCGCCGGTAACCTGCACGTTCTGCGCACGGTCGGTATAATATTGCAGTTCATTATTTCCCCATCCGCCGCTGCCAGTACCGATTTCGGGAGTCCAATTCGCCCTGTTAAGTGAAGTTCCGTTGAACTCGTCGCTCCATACCAGATTCCAGTTCGGCGCTGCGTTTGTTGTGTTAACAGGCAATAGAACGACCAGAAGACTGAACAGTATCACTGCACATATTCCTTTTCTTAGCATCATGTTCCCTCCTATTATTTTCGGATCAAGGTTTCATAGATACCTAGTGTACATACACAGCTGTTCTTCCAGCGGACGGTCCACTGAAGCTGAAATCACCTCTCCTCCTGTTCATGATTCATTGCCCAAAAACCGATCTATGATGAACATTCACTTGTTGCTTAAACTTACATATATTAATGCGCTTACATTTTCATTATATGCCTAACATATACCACTATCAACCTATATTTATATTATTTTACATCTTCGTTTCTTCTTTAAATTCACATCTTCCCACGTGCTTTACGAGCAGCATAAATGCCGGTGTATCAATAGACGGAGCACCTTCCGGTCGCTCCCCTCCCCACTTCGGCATCGTATCCACTATTACCCCTGTACCTTGCATGGGCAGAGGACATAAATGTCCGTTCAGAATATCGCATTCCGCCTCCGCTATTCCCAGCACTCAAGTGTATTGCCTCCTGCAACAGGACAATCAAGCCACAAAAACAGGCCAACCCGTTGAGTCTGGTTGACCTTCTTGAACCTATATAAATTAATGAACTAACTATCCCGATTAACCATATAGTTTAATAAATGCTTTAGAAAAGCAGTGTTCCGCGGCATCTCTTGCAAGGCCTCCACCGCCTGGCAGTAATGTTCCCACATCTCTTGGCTGGCGCCTTCCTGACCCAGGATCGTCACAAAGTTTGACGTGTTGTTCTCCGCATCCTGACCGGTGGGCTTGCCGAGCCGCTCCAGGTCTCCCTGCACATCAAGCAAATCATCCTTAATCTGAAAGGCTATGCCTGCATGATAAGCAAACTTCTTCAACAAGGCGATTTCTGCCTCATTTACCTGAGCCAGAATGGCAGGCATGACCAATGAGGCCTCGAATGCAATACCGGTTTTGTAAAAGCAGATCATATTCAACTGCTCCAGGGTCAGCTTCTTCCCTTTGGAATCCAAATCCATCGCTTGCCCCATGCACATCTCACCAGCCCGTTTAGACGAATACTGGATTAAGGAAACGACAGAGCTAGCATCAAATCCCACAAGCGACGACTGCTCCTCGATCGCCTTCTGAATTAAATACAGACCCGTTATTTCTGCCGTGGCGCTGTTATGGACCTGATGCAGGGTTGGCCTCCCGCGGCGCGTAGATGCGTTATCCTGTGAGGGTAGATCGTCGAAAATCAAGGATGCGGTATGCATATATTCCAGGGATCGGAGGAGCGGCACAATCGCGGAAGGCTCCAATCCGTATTCATTTACCCCCATGACCCAAGTTAAAATCGGCCTTAAACGCTTGCCATCTCCCTCAAGCGTGTAGTTGGCCGTGTCAATCAGCGACACTTGCATGGGCGGTGTATCGCTTGGCTGCTTGATCTGCAATTGGCTGTTGATCTCATCGCGGACAGTTGCAAAGGTGTTCGAAAAGCATTCCTTCTCTTGGCGGTTGTTCCTTAACACCGTGATGATCTGATCCCGCAGCAACTTATCAAAAAAATCCACATGATCTGCTTTCCGCACCATCTTCTGAATCAGTCGATTGAAGTCAGGGTTCCCCGAGGAGAATATCTCCATGATTTCGTTATATTTCTCAATCCCGATCCGTGCTTTACAGCGCTTCAAACCATTAATGGCCCGATCCAGAATCACGTCCCGCGTCTTGGCATCCGAGTCATATACATTGTGGATCAGATGGGAAATGACGGCCCAGTATAATTCGAAGGGGTTGATCAGATCGGCGCGTTGACCGCGATATTTCAGATAATAGGTGTAAGGGGTGACGGCCTCGTCCTCCATGTCATCAAACATATCTGCAAAATCATCGGCCAACTGATTGTAGATGCCGTAAAAGAAGGTCCGTTCATCAAAGCCTTCATCCGCTTGAGCGCTTAGAACTGACCGCACAATCAAGCGGGAAGATGACGATTTTAGAATGATCGGCAAATATAACTCTTCATTGGTGTATCGGGCATTGGAAAGATCCTTGATACGATCGATATGCTGCGAATGAAAAAACACGTTGGCTTGCTCGAAAAACGTCTCCTGCGTTTCCGGACGCTGGTGTCCCTTAATATACTCAAAGGCATCACGGAGCTCCGCGTGCACGAAACGGATCAGCTCCACGTTATTACCGCCCCAATCACCTGGCTTCGGTACCGTTCCGGTAAGCAGCGCAGTGCGTATCATATGGGAATACTGTTCTTTTTCCTGCTCATTTAAGACGCCAGAGTCCAGTAAATCGTCGATAAAGGGATAGGTTAGACCATAGGAGTAACCGAGCCTGATGGCATCATCGAGACGAGCTGAACGTTCCGCAGGCAATACCGAGTCATCCATATCTTCAATGACATGCAGAACAACGCCCACAATGATCTTCATTAATTTGCGCTGGGCATGCTCTGCATTCATCTCCTTCGGAATATGGCCTGCTACTTGCTTCAGCTTATGGATGACCCATATCACGGCATTCTCGATGCCTTCCTTCTGGCCCCACCGGTATAACCCGGCTAAACTCATGCCATCCGGCGTACCTCCTCCATCCGATTTGGTGGATTGAAGAAGATGTTTTTTTATATCCGCAACCATGCGATGAATGCTGGCTTTCGTGTCTGGCGAGTCCAGGGCCTTCCCCAGATCCCTCATATAAATATAGGAAATGCTTCGATCCAAGTAGCCATCCAGTTTACCTGTATAATGGAGCCACCCGATATATCTATGATAGTCCCGGGTATCAGGTTTTCTCTTTCCCGAGGAAAAAAAGGATAGCCATGAATCACGACGAACATGCTTCCTTTTCCACATTAGAATGTCTTCTGTCAGGATCGGCACATATGTCTTTTCCTTAACCTGTACATAAAGTGATGCAAAATACTGAGCCGCCTTCTGCTCAGCCAGCCGATATCCCGTATCGGCTTGATCTGTATACGCAACATTCATATGATGGAATCCCTCAACTTCTATTGGTGTTAAACATGTACCCATGTTTATAACCTTTATACGCAGAAGTTTCAATCGGGTTACATTCTCGTTAAGATAGCTGAAATCTAATCCATTTCCTGAATCCAATGGTCTAACGCTTCCGTTATTTCTTGCAACTGCTCCTCTGCGGTTAAGTAGGCTTCCCTGTCACCTTTTTGGAAACCGTAAGAACCGAACTGCCCATGGTTAGCCCCTGCAATATCTACATACATGGTATCGTCAGGCAAATTCGTCCTGGCAGTCTCCCATTTCGATCTATCCAATACCCCATCTTGTGTGCCGGTAATTTGAAGCACGGACATGTCCAAACCGTTCAGCGCCCCTTTATCGTCAGCGTAAGATGCCAAGAAAAAAACACCGTCAATGGCATCTGAATGTTCAGCCGCATACCTAGAAGCGAACACACCACCCAAGGAGTGTCCTCCGATCACATATCGGTTGTCTGGGTATTCCTCAATGAAAGAGTCGGCTTTATTTTGTCCGAACACGGCCAGATTCAAGGGCATGGCAGCAATGTACACCCGGTATCCTTTCTCAGCCATTTTCCTGGCAAAAGGCGCATAACTCTTAGGTTCCACTAAACCGCCCGGATAGAAGATGATGTCGGGTGGAAGGCTATCCCCGTTCACGGGCTCGAAGCGGTAACCGTCTGTCAGCTGTTCGACACCGATTTCCGTGTTGCTATGAAACACGGCTTCAGCTTCATCCAGCGGCTTGTACGTAAGTGAATCCAGAATGAGAAGCATGCGATAACAGCAAGGGACAGGATAGTTACAGTCCATATCGTTATCCTCCGCCAGCTCTTGTTCCCCTGGTTAATGAACTTCTTCATGCTCTTCACGATCCCTTCGGGTCCATTTACTCGTGAGCGAATTATACCGCAGGGTTAATTAATTTTCTATTGAACCTCCGCACGGAAGCATTTACTCATGTATATAAAAAAAGGCTGCCGATTTTCTCAGCAACCTCGTAAACCCGTTCATGATCCATCGACCCGCACAAACCGGAACCAACCAAAATCAAACTGACTTCCCGGAAGAAAGATGAATGTCACCTTGTAACAACCGGCGATAGGTTCCAGATCAAAAACCTGCTCTTCGTACCCTCTGGACTGCGTAAATTCTACCAGCTGATTGCTCTCTCCTTCTGGACTCTCAAAGCGGATATGAATCGTATTCTTGTCAATCGCAGAGCTGCCGTTAACGATCAATTTCGATGAGCCTGCTTCTGCAAAATCCATCTGATCAAACTCCAGGGAAACATTATTTCCTATCCCTTCAACGGCCTTGTTGTCCACAATGGTAAAGGTATCCCCATAAATTCGGTCGCAATCCGCTGCAAAATTCTGCTCAAATGCTCTATTCCCTTCATGAAAATAGAAACCCTTGATATGCACCTTCTGATGAAGGATAAAACAAATCGAAGTAACGCCCCGCAGCTTCTTCGACAACCGATAGGTTTCTTCCTGATAGACATTCCACTTGGACTCTTTTTGGTAAATACAATCGGCTATTTGTGAGCTGCCTTCTTCACCAGGCATGCCTTCCCAGATTTGCAAAGAGTACTCCTCGCTTGAGAGGGCAAATATCGGGATCGTGATGGTATCGGAGCCGTGAGGACCAAAGTCGATGTCCCGAAATCCGACTTGCGTCTCGCCGTCTCTGCTGGTAGCAACACCTCTTTCATTCCCGTTCCCTACTTCGCCTTGGCTGTAATCATAAAGTCCGGCAGATATGAAAGAGTACGGGTCTTTGTAAGCGGCCCCCAAACCGTCGACTTTGAATTCCAGCTGGGATATAAGCTTGATTTTATCCGTACCGTTTCGGCTTGTACACCGAAGACGAAATTCACCGTCACCCAAGGCCGTTACCTTGGCTTCATGCCCATCGGCTTCTACCCTTGCAATATTGGATTCGATCCCCGCATCGTTCACGACAGCCCATTGGACCTCCTGATAAGAGGTTTCTGGCGGATGCAGTCTGGCACGTACCACCTTCTCACGATTGGACGAATCAAACGCTTGACCCCTTTCGCTGATCAGCTCAATCTTCCGAAGCGGCAGCTCTTCCACACACTCTGTTAAGCTTGGCAGGTTCTCATTCTTCGTGCTGGCCGCTATCCCTTCCGTTCCTTCATTCTGTGCGGCTGTGGAATTCAAGGTAAGAAATTGGCTGTCCAGACCCATGGAAGACACTTCAATCCGGATCTGGCCCGGCTCCAAGGTGGAGCCGATGATCGCCATCAGCTTGCCGCTGAACAGTCTTCTGCTCTGGCCCTTGTACGGATCGTAATCCGTGCTGTCCCCGTTGTCCATACCGAGCAAGCGCCCCGCACCCGTCACATGTACCTGCACCCGGTTATTAGCGTTCTCGACAACATGGCCGGCCTCATCTTCCATCGCAATTTCGACGAACACAAGATCTATGCCGTTCGCGATCAGATTTTCTTTATCCGGGTTCAGAACAATCCTCCTGGCATCACCGAATGAGGTTCGCACATCCGTAGCAATCATGCGACCTGCTTCGTCGTAAGCTATCGCTTTCAATTCCCCTTCGACATAAGGGATCTTCCACCAACCCAATAGCTCCCTTCCGTGTTCATGGTCGATATCATGGGTCCCCATGGTTATGCCATTGAGCTGTAATTCAACTCTCGGCGCGTTTGAGCAAATGCGAACATCGATCATTTGACCGTTATTAAAATCCCAATAAGGTAACAGATGTACCATCGGTTTAGTACCGGTAATCCGTCCATGCCGCTTGATAGATATAATAGGAGTCCTTCTTGAAAGTCGCTGTATCGATCTGCCCGAAATAAGAGTTTTTGGTATGATACGGCGTAGGTTCACCGATATAGTCGAATCCGGTCCATAGAAATTGTCCGAGTGAGAACGGCATGTCCCGCTCAGCCAGGATGCACGCCTCAGCCGATTTTGCTCCCCAGCTCGTTGAGCTGTTACCCAGGGAAGAACACTGCTCGTCATCGTCTGCCAGGATGGATTTTTCGAACGGGAAATGATAGATGCCCCTGCTTTGTACAACAGACGCGGTCTCACTTCCATAGATGATCCAATCCGGATGCTCCTCATGATGCTTCTCGTAATATTTCTCGGCATAATTGTAACCTGCCACCTTCACGATATCGGCGCATTTCCGAGCATTCTCCCAAGGCATATAATTCGAACCAATGGTAACGCTTGCATTTTGCTTGGGATCGTATTTCAGAACTTCCTCCATCAGCATCCTTGTTACTTCCTGCCCTCTCTCGCCTGCGTGGGTATCATAGATTTCGTTGCCAATGCTCCACATGATGAGGCTTGGATGGTTCCGGTCACGTTGAACCCAGCTCTTCACATCGCGTGGAAACCATTCTTGGAAGAACCGGGCATAGTCATAAGACGTTTTCGAGCGTTCCCACATATCAAAAGCTTCCGAGACGATGAGCATCCCCATCTCATCTGCCAGGTCCATCAGTTCCTTTGCAGGCATGTTGTGTGCTGTACGTATCGCGTTAGCGCCCATGTCTTTCAGAATGACAAGCCTTCTGGCTAAGGCCGTTTTGTTAAACGCGGCTCCCAAGGCTCCTAGATCATGATGCTCGCAAACCCCGTTCAATTTCAATTTACGGCCGTTTAGAAGAAAGCCTTGATTCGGATCAAGCTGAATATGCCGAAATCCGATGTTGTGGGATATGCTTTCAATAACTTCATGCTGACAATCTGGTTCTGATTCTGATTCCTGATCTGTTCCAGCAAGCCTCATTTCGGTAATCAATTGATACAGGCTGGGTTCATCCGGGCTCCATAACAGCGGATTCTCCACGACTAAGGTTTGGCGGTTCGTCGATATGCAATGGGCGGCCGCTGCAACCTTCTCGGATCCCTCAGCTATCTTCCGACCTTCCTTCATGATGGTATGCTTGATAAACACATCAGCCATGGTGTTCACTTCCGTGTCGACTTCGACCTGCCATCCGCTTTCGTGCTGCTTGGTCGTGATATAAATGCCGTCCGTCACGATATGGCTCTGATCCCTGGTTTTGAGCCACACGTTACGATAGATGCCCGCTCCTGAATACCAACGGCTGTTCGGGCTTTGATGCACAACCTTCACGGTAATGACGTTCTCCCCTTCAACGAGCGCCTCCGTGATCTCGTGTTCGAAGGAAGAATATCCGTACTTCCATTCTCCCACCAATTGACCATTAACATAGACGGAAGAATCCATGTAAACGCCATCAAAACACAATAGCACCTGCTGGTTCTCTTTGCTATCCCACGACCATAACTTCCGGTACCACCCGATGCTGTTCTCATATAAATCCATGGTGTTATAGATCAGCCAGTCGTGGGGTACATCCACAGGTTTAAAGATCAGATTATCCGAATCCGTTACGTCCAGACTGCTTTTGGCAAACGTCCATCCGTCATTGAACAAGGCTTTTTTTATTCATGGATGCTGTACTCACTTTCTTCATTTATTGTGATGATGAGAAAACATATTAGCTAATTAAGGCAGTTGATTCTACTATATCATGTTGTTCTATTATCAGAACCCGTATCTGATAAGTTCTAAAGTTTTCAAAGGATTTTCTTTAAGCAAGAATATTCCTGGCCTTCAACGCAACAAAAGAAACCCCGCCGCAATCAGCAGCAGAGCTCCATGGTTGTTCCTATGTATTGCTTCCCAATAGGAATCAGTGCAGTTTGACTCATCGGGTTCCTTCAGGTATCGGCCTCAACTGCAATTCTTTTGTAAGCATCAATCGATAACTTAATATGCTCAAGAGCATACTCGTTATGGCAGCTGAACCCGTGAAGGAGAATACGATCAGAATTTGATAGCGAACGGCTTCCACCGGATCTGCCCCGGCTACAATCATACCTGTCATCATACCCGGTAATTGGACGAGTCCGACTGTTTTCATACTGTCGATTGTTGGAATCATGCTGAATTTAACAGCCCGCTTCCTCACATCCTGCATGGCCTGCGACGCTGTGGCTCCAAGCGAGAGCAGGACTTCAATCTCACCCTTGGAGGATTGAACCTCCCGCCGCATCTGATTCACGTATAAACCGGCTACGACCATGGCGTTCCCGATCGTCATCCCGCTAAGCGGAATGATGTACTGGGGTGTCGGTTCAATAATGTTCAAGCCAAGCAGCATCCCCATCATCAGCAGTTCGGTTGTCAGTATCGACAGCGCAATCCTCCACACGATCCCTCGACATCCCCGGAGCCCGCCGAGCCGCATTCCCATGCCGCCTACCCCAACTCATCACCGAGATGATCATAACCAAATAAATCACATGCTCCGTCCGGAAAATATACTGAAGCACATATCCGATAGCCAGGAGCTGAATGGCTGAACGTATCGTACCCGTCGCAATCTCTTTCTCCAAACCAAGCTTCTGCCATACGGAAATGAGCATGGTCGCGATGACAAAGAGAAGTGTAAAACTAAGCGCCAGTAATGTCATAGTGCAGCCTCGCTAGCCAGGAAACGCACAAATTGCCTTCCCGCTTCTGTTGCCGGCTGACGAAAAAAATCAATCGTTTGCTGATCTTCCAATAATGTGCCCCCGGACATGAACCAGGTCCTGCTGCTGGTCCGTGCTGCCTGCTCCAAATCATGCGTAACCCAGATCATGGTTGTTCCTTCCCTCGCCTGCCATTGTTGCAGCATGTGCTCCACTGCTCTTGCGCTAATATTATCCAGCGATGCGGTAACCTCATCAAGAAGCAGCACGGCTGGCCGCAGCAGCAGCGATCGAATGAGCGCAATCCGCTGCTTCTCTCCACCGGACAGCTCGCTGGCATTCTTCTTGCGATCCAGTCCAGCAAGTAATGTCTCTTCCAGCAATTGCTCGGCAAGCTGCACATCATACACCTCTCCATGAAGACGACTTGCCGTTCCCAAATTATCCTCGACACTGCCTGGCAGCATAACCGCTTGCTGAGCAACGTAACAAATTTCTTTTCTCCACAACCTGGGATCCTTCTCCCGATAGGAGATTCCCGCATAAGATATATCGCCCTGATCCGGCATATCCAGCAGCGCTAACGTCCGCAGCAAAGTGCTTTTTCCTTGGCCCGATGGGCCGATGACAGAGATGCACTCCGGCTGCTGAATGACAGCAGACACTTCTTCAAACAGATAAGGGGATTCCCTGTTGTCTTGGTTCCAGGAATGTTTTGCTAACCGTTGAATTTCCAGAATAGCCGCCAAAATCTAGTAACTCCTCTCATAATCACTCATTTGCCCCTCGCAACAACAAAAAGAGAGCGGGATGGCTCCCGCGCTCTGCGCTACACGTGTCATTCCTATCTACCTATAAAAGCTTATACGAATTCATTACCCCCGTAAAGTATAGGTTCCACTGGATTTATTACTTCGTAAACAATTGCTCTGCATCGTCCATGGCCATGCTCTGACCTAGTGAAGAGTAGTCCAACCATTTTTGACCGTCAAGCGTATACACATGATTGTTCTTTACGGCCTTCAGATTTTTCCTAGAGCGGGTTATTTTCCAGCTCGGCATAAACCTTTTTGGCATTATCATCATTGTTTACGATAAGGAAAATCGCATCGGCATCAAAGTCGGGGAGCACTTCCTTGGATATGACAGCGTACGGCTCTGAGGCAGAAATCTTCTCAACGCCGTTGGCTGGCTTCAGCTTCAAATCCTGGAACATAATAGGTCCAACCGGCCTGCCTGCACTTTGCACCCGGATCTCCTTGGCAGATACCCGGATTGCCATCGCTGTAGCATTTTCTCCCAATTCGCTTGCTATCAATTTACTAACCTGATCCGCCTTCTCTTCGTATTCTTTAATGAAAGCTTCCGCTTCTTTATCACGCCCAACAACGGCCGCAACGCGTTTCAGATGATCCTGCCATGTCCCCTCATCCAGATTGGTGCTAACCACCGGCGCAATTTTCTCCAGCTTCGAGCGTTCCTCACCACCGAAATGCTCATCGATAAAGATGTAATCCGGTTTCAATCCCAACACAGCCTCCATGTCGGAATCCCCGACTACGCCAAGCTTCGCACTGCCTTCAAGAAGATGCGCCACATGCGGCAGAAAGTCCCCTACTCCGCCTCCAATGGCAGATCCGGCAGGCTTAATTCCTAACGCCAGCAAATTATTCGTCATGTGTATCGACATCGAAGCGATTTTGGCATTCGGATCAACCTGCGTGACCGAATCCTTCTCCCCGGCTTTACCGCTATCCCCAGTTTCTTGCGCCGAAGATGAGCTGGCTGAGGTATTCACTGCCTCTGACGCTTGTCCGCCGCAGGCAGACAATATTCCTATACACAGTATAATAGCAAGGGTCCCGCACCATTTCTTCATCATCAATCTATACCTCCGTATGTAATGTTAGTTATAGTTGTACTTATTTTGTTGTGAACAATAAATATAGAAAATAAGGTCCCCCGACTGCGGCTACGACAACCCCTGCCGGCACCGCATTAGGCTGAAACAGGGAGCGGCCGATCGTATCAGCAGCGACCAAGATCACAAGCCCTGTCATGGCCGCTATGGGCAGAAAATGTCGGTGCTGCGGACCTACGAGCCGCTTGGCTATATGCGGCGCTGCTAAACCGATAAAGCCAATGCCTCCGGCCATCGATACGCTGGCACAGGACAAAGCCACGGCAAGCGCAAGCAGGATCAACCGGCTTCGGGTAACGGCACTTCCGAGGCTTGCTGCCGTTTCATCGCCCAATGTAAACAGATCAAGCGTCGCGGAACGATAATATATGATTGGAATTAGTACAACGATCCATGGAAATAATCCCCAGACGTTTACCCAATCTCTGCTCCAGACGCTGCCTGCCAGCCAGCGGGCAGCAAAGGTATATGTATCTTCATCTAATCGAAGAGAGAGCAGCAGCGTCATCGCACTAACACCTGCAGACACGGCGATTCCGACCAGTATCAGTCGAATGGGCAGCAGCCCCCTATAGCGGTCGTATGCAAATAAAAATATTACCAGTGCAATGACGGCTCCTCCCGCAAACGTAAACAGCGGAATCATCAGTGCGGCAGGTCCATCCAGTGAACGGAAGAATGAGATATAGGCAATCAACCCAAATGCCGCCCCGGCATTAATCCCTAGGATACCCGGATCAGCCAGCGTATTCCGCGAAACACCTTGAAATACCGCACCGGCAATGCCAAGGCCGGCTCCCGCCAGCATCGTAATGATAATTCGAGGCAGACGGTATTCGTACAGAATCATGCTCTCCTCCGCCGTGCCATAACCAATTAAAGCCTTCAGAACACTGGTAGGCGACAGCCGGATGGTCCCCGTGTTCAAGCTGATCAAGATGACGGTCAAGGCTACACCAAGCAAGACAATCGCAACACGGATTGTTCTTTTTCTTCTTAAGAGGAATATGGCCTTTCCATCCATGACTACAGATCACTCCTCTCTTTACGCGCAAGATAAAGAAAGAAAGGAACGCCGACCATGGCCACCATGGCCCCGATTGCGAATTCTCTTGGCGGATTGACCATACGTGCGGCAAAATCAGCCCATACCAGCAATATGGAGCCCAGAATGGCCGAGAGCATGATGATCTTCCTGTAATTCGCTCCCACAAGCCTGCGGGCGATATGGGGGACAATTAAGCCCACGAATCCGATCGATCCCGCGACTGACACAGAAGCTCCTGCTAGTACAACTGCAGCAGTCATTCCGAGAAAACGAACCCTGCTGGCTCGTACGCCCAAATTGGTCGCGGATTCATCCCCTAGTGACAAAAAGCTGATGGATCGCCCCATCATGCAGGCCCATATCGTTGCAATCAAAATGATAGGTACCAGCAGCTTGAGATGGGACCAGGTTACACCGGCTACACCTCCTGCATACCAGAAAGCCAGGTCCTGACTCAAAGCGAAATAAATCGCAATGCCCGTGCTTAACGACTGGAGTATAGCGGCAACGACAGCTCCCGCTATCGTTAACCGAATAGAGTTCAGGCCGCCTGGCGTTAGCGAACCCAGCAGCACGATAAAAACAGTAGTCATAGCTGCCCCTGCAAATGAAATAGCCATCAAGGCCGAATAAGACAAATTCGGTAAAAATGCAAAGCATAACGCCACCATGAAGGTAGAACCCGCGTTGATGCCCAGAATGCCGGTGTCGGCCATGGGATTGCGGGTTACCCCCTGCATGATTGCTCCAGCCACGGCGAACGCCATTCCGGTTATTGCTGCGCCTAATACGCGTGGCAATCGGATCTCATGAACGATCTGATGCGCCGTCAATTCCGCATCGTAATGCATGACGGCAGACCATACCGTGCCCATGGTGAGATCTTTAGCGCCATAGGAGACAGACATGAACAGGGTAAGCCCCAAGCACAGCAATGCAGCGAATAACAGCAAGATAAAGATGATATGTCTACTTCCACTCATAACAATAGATTTGAACCCCTTCTCTCCGTCCACATTGATCGATTCGTACCCAATATGATAATAATAATCATTATCATTGTAAACTATCTACCGAATATGTACATGATCTTTTTTAAGGATTGGAACTTGCAATCGTTCTTTGTGATGACCTGATGATTTCATATCCCTATTTCTCCAACCTTTTGAACTGAGAATCGTTATCATTTATATGTTCATTGTAGTTCCAGGCCCTTAGTAAGTCAATGAATTCCTCTATCAAAGAGATGCAGACTGTACCCCATTCATGGAACGCAAAAAAACCACTCCATGACCATGGAGCGGTTTTCCCATAACTGCAAAGAGAAAGGCCTATAATGTACATGATGGCGGTTATGATCCCGAAGAATTATCAGGCTGCAGATTGAGTTCCAGCCATTCATCCGTATCTTGAAAACCAAACTTCTTATATACCGGCCTACCTAGTTTGGAAGCACCGAGCCATATTTTCGAAATCCCCGCTGTTCTCGCCTCATCCACTAGTATAGATAACATACCTGGTTGCAATCCCCTGTCCGCGGTAATCTTCTCTCGTATACATATTCGTAATATAAGCCTTCTTGCCACTCTTATTCGAGTATGAAGGCGGGAAGTCATAGAACATGACGGCCCCCGTAGCAATGATCTCTTCGTTATCCTCTACGATCCACTCTATCAAAGAACCATCACTCATTTTATGGTTAAAAAAAGATAGCAATTCTGCATCGATATTCTGATAAGGCTCTATCCCCTCATCAATTAACTGCTTTTTCCTTAATTCGATCAATTGATGGATTTCATCCATGCTTGCTTTCCGATAATTCAAGCTCCCACCACCTCTGTATAATAAGCAGCCTCACCTTATCACTAAATCCTTATATATACGAACGGATAATCGAACTTATCTGTACGGAGTTTATCATATTTGAAGATCGAAGTCACCGGCAACAGCTTCAAACGTACAAAAGAGACCAAGCAAGCTTGATCTCTTAGCGTAACCTTACATTAATGCAGATACCCTGTTTCTACCTCGTTCAGCACATTTCGAGCCTGCTCCACCCACATATCATCCACAGTCGCGTCAGGGTCGATCGGTGATTGGAATTGATCAAATAGGGCACCTAACAGATGAGGTGCTGCGTGCTTATCGGTGCCTTTATTGTAAATATGACGGAACACGAACGGGCGTCCGAGTTTGATGGTCGCGTGACATCCTCCGCATTCACCATCCAGACTCCCCTTGGTTACGCGAAATGGAATCCGAAGCCACACCATCCGGTCCTGATCCAGCCTCTTATCCAGATAGCCATGCTTGTAATCCCAATTGCCGGCCAATGTAAAATCATGCTTGCATAAATAGGTGTCGATATTCACAAAACGGTCTTCGATATTCTCAAGCCTCGATTCCAAATTAATCAAATCGCTTACCTCCGGTTTTAGTTCTAGGATGGACGTGAATTCCAGGCTTTATACGGAGCGCCCCTGGGTCATTCTTGCTTTTTCAGCCCACACTTGTTATGATTACTGACGAACGTTCGTAAGGGAAGGTGATACGATTGAAAAGTGACGATATTAAGCAAGCAGCGCTCAGGCATTTCTCGACTCACGGTTATGAAGGAGCTTCTCTCTCAAAAATAGCTGAGGAAGTTGGACTGAAAAAACAGTCCCTGTATTCTCATTTTAAAAACAAGGATGATTTGTTTCTGCAGGTTCTGCGAGATGCGGGCGAAGTTGAACTGCAAACAAAGCTAACGTTTTTCAACAATCGGCAGGACCCGTCACCAGAAAAATCGTTGTATGCGTTTTTAGTTATGGTCAAGGAGCTGTTTCAGTTGGATGAGCGCATGAAATTCTGGCTGCGCATCTCCTTCTTTCCTCCGGAACACCTCTATCACCTGATCGGAAATGAAGTCCTCGCCATTGAGGATCAAGTGCGGAAGATGCTGGAGGCGAAGTTCGCAGAATGGATGAGCAAAGAGCAAATATTTGTGGAGAAACCCCGCATTCCCGCCAGTGCATTTATGGGCATTGTCGATGCTCTGATGATTGAATTGGTATATGATTCAAGCCCGGAGCGAATTAATGAGAAGTTAGAATCGGCTTGGACCGTCTTTTGGCGGGGCATTTCAAAATAAATCAAATTGTTATTCGCAATGAATTAGGAGAGTACATCATGTCAACCACGGAGCAACAGCAACAGAATATTCTTGATACACAGTCAACAGGGAAGGTATTCCTGCGTTATCTGATCCCCTCTTTAGTCGGGATGGTATTAATGGCCGTTAACATCGTTGTGGACGGCATCATGGTTGGAAACAAGCTTGGTGCCGCGGCTCTTGCAGGAGTCAATATTTCCGGGCCGGTATATACAATCTTCGTCGCGATGTCGATATTGATCGGGATCGGGGGAGCAACCCTTTATTCCCAGAGCATGGGCGCAAGGAACCCGGATCGGGCCCGCTTCATTTTTACCCATTCCGTTACGCTCATCTTATTGTTTACCATCGTTGTTGGTGGCATCGCGTTTTTATTCCATGGTCAGCTCGTTTATCTACTGGGAGCCAACGCGGAAACGGCTCCATTCGCATCGGACTATATGAATGTCTTTCTTACACTCGGATTTATCTTCACATTGGAAAATGCCTTGAGCATTTTCATCCGTAACGACGGGAATCCAACACTCGCCATGCTGGCCCTTATCGTTACGGCCGTCTCCAATGTTATCTTTAACTTTGTCATTCTGTACGTGCTTGAGCTTGGCATTCGCGAGATTGCTTTCGGCACCATTGCCGCAGCCTTCTTGGGGCTTTTGGTGTTAGGCACTCATTTTTTCAAAAAGAGCAGCAATTTGAAGCTCCAGAAATTCCGCTTCGATAAAAAGCTGTTTATCCTAACGCTCACTTTCGGTTTCCCGAGTTTTCTTGCGGAATTGGGTATTTCCGTCTTCACCATAGCCCACAACATTGTTTTCTCCAGACTTGCCGGAACCGAGGGTGTTGCCGCTTTCTCGATTGTTAATTATGTGCACGGAATTATGCTTTTGCTGTTCCTTGGCATGGGTTCTGCCATTCAGCCGCTTGTCAGTTATTATCATGGTGGTCAGAAGCATGATCGAAAGCGGGAAACGGTTCGAATTGCGACCTGGACTGCCATAGGTACGGGGGCAGCCTTTACGATGATCGGTCAAATAGCCGCAGCCCCCATTGTGAATATCTTCGGCGATTTCTCAGCCGATATTCAAAATATGGCCACTTCAGGGATTCGTATTTTCTTCATTGCTTATCTTGTTATGGGAATAAACTTTATTATGATGACCTATTTCCAATCGATCGGCAAGGTGAAAATGGCAGCATGGATCACGGCGGGCAGAGAAATCTTTTTCCTGCTTATCTTCTTATCGATCCTTCCCGCCTTATTCGGGATTCAAGCGGCGTGGCTGGCTGTTCCGATCTCGGAATTCGTCATGCTCATCACCATCATCATCTATGTGAAACGCCAAGGACATTACTTCGGTAAGCAGGGCACAATCTTATAAAGCAGGATTGTCGTCTCCCTTTTATTACAAGCCAAATTCTATGGAATCGATCGTAACCATAATATTCAAGGCAGCATGAAATTTTTTACTGCAAATTGTGATACTAGGGCAGACCAAGACTGCAAACCGCAACTTTATTCCTGAGCAGTTAGCCTTAAAATCGTTAATATTCATATAATTTATATCATTTAGTAAGATAATTCCAAATAAGAAGTAGTTCCTTTTATACCGATCATCCGTTCGATGCGTGGAATTCAGCTTGTCCCGTAAGAACAAGGGCTCATCTTTTTTTGAAACATCAATGCTATAATAACTCCGTTTACTAAATAGAGAATGGGTGGAGTTCTCACAGAGAAACGGAGGGAAAACATGAAGGTGAAAGGTTACCAGAATCTTGCCGGCCTGTTGGTTGTCATGCTTCTGGTGGGGCTTCAAACCCCGGCATACGGAGATAGTACTACGGTAAAAGCAACTTGGATATGGCAAACCGATCTGATCAAGGATGGCGGAGAAGAACTGCTGGATTTTTCCCGTGAAGAAGGAATAAATCTGATATACCTGCAGATCAATCGTCAGATGCCAGCAGAAACATATGAAGCGTTTATACAGCGTGCGCATGACGCGCAGATTGCGGTGCATGCCTTGGGAGGAGACCCCCGATGGGCATTGACCGAATATCGCAACGATATGCTCGGTCTTGTTACTTGGGTTAACGTCTATAATAATAAAGTTTCAACCAGCGCCCGATTTGACGGAATTCATCTGGATATCGAACCCTATGTGCTTGCTGAGTGGGGAACCGCGCAGGATCAGATTATCGCGGCCTGGGAACAAAACTTAACGCTGTTCCTAAGCCAGGCTTCCGGAATGGGATTAGAGCTTGGAATCGATATCCCCTTCTGGTTTGATCATTATACTTTGCCAAACGGAGTCGGCTTTAATGAATGGCTGATCGGTGCATTTGACCATGTGACAGTGATGGCGTACCGGAATCAGGTGGAATCCGAGCACGGTATCCTCGACCTGACGCGGGATGAGCTTGAGCTTGCCGGCAGGCTTGGGAAGCAGCTTCTCATTGGGGTTAATACCAAAGAGATGCCCGGTCAGGCCCATACTACCTTTTATGGACATGGAAAAGAGAGAATGAATCAAAAGCTGGAGCATCTGTCCAGCGTGCTCGATTCCTACGAGTCCTTTGGTGGAATCGCTATTCACGATATACGGAACTGGCAGAGCATGTCGGATGGAGAGGTTATCCCCCCTGGAGGAGGAAACCCAACACCTGATCCGGATCCTGACCCGGGAGAAGGCGAACGCGTCCCGGATGCGGATCCTGTTACCCGGGATCCGGTGGTAAGAGGCACTTACATATGGGAAGCCCATGAAGTGGTGCAGAACAGCCGGGAGATTCTTGATTTTGCCAAAGAAAAGAATTTGAACTGGCTCTATGTCCGATTGGATCTGGAGCAGCCCTACAGCTCTTATTCCTCTTTTGTCAAAGAAGCGGCAGAGGCCGGCATCGAGGTTCATGCTATGGGCGGCCATCCGATATGGGCGCTTGAAGAGAACAGGCCCAGAATGCTCAGACTGGTCAATTACGTGAAGAATTATAATCGTGCCGTGGAAGGCAATGAACGTTTTCACGGCATTCATCTGGACATTGAGCCTTATGTGCTGCCAGCATGGAAGGAAGATTCGCAGCAGGTCATATCCGAATGGACCGCGAATCTGGACGCCTTTGTTACGGAATTGAAGAAGGACTCCAATCTGGAAGCCAGCATGGATATGGCCGTTTGGCTGGATAAGTATAAAGTGACGGGCCAAGACATATCCCTCAGCAAATGGATGATAAATCGTATGGATCATGTATCCCTTATGGCCTTCCGGGATTCAGCCGAAGGGTCTAACGGTATCATCGCGGTATCCAGAGAAGAAATCGCGTTTGCGGATGAACTCGGCAAGCCGCTCCTGATCTCAGTGGAGATCAAAGAGAGCCATGAGGGCGACCATATTACCTTCTATGAGGAAGGCGCAGCCTACATGGAGGCAGAACTTGCGAAGCTGCCTGAATTATTGAAGGATTCTACCTCCTATACCGGAAGCATTGTTCATGCTTATACGTATTGGAAAAATGCTAAACCCTGATTAATTAAATGGATAATAGCCCTGCTGCTCTTATTGAACAGCGGGGCTATTTTTTTATGGCATATGTTATAACTCTTTTAGAATCGTCCCTCACCCCCATCGTTATCGGCTTGATTTGCTTCCGTAATTAGTGGATACGACTGGCTTCCCAGCAGTACTCTACGGCCTTGGAACTCATCGTAGAGATTCATTCGAATCGTCCCTCCGCTCAACACCTTGTGGAAGTTATTGTTGAACGTTATGGAATATGATTTATGGTTGCCTATCGTAAGGTCGGTTCCCAGCGTTAATGATGTTTCCATGGCTTTCCCTAGCGGGTCTATCATCTCCAGGATAAGTTTATGATCGTACGATCCCACGTTATATTCGCGATTTAGAGTCAGGTCGTAAATAAAATCAAGAGCAACCTTACTTTCGCTAAGGGTCCCCTCTGCTCTCGTAATGGATAGGTTATACGGGAACAATTCCACATTCCTTAAATTTGTCGCAGGCTGAATCATTCCAGGACTAAGGGCTAATCCAATCGTATTAATAGATCCCGTTGACTCCTTGCCTGGTTCCGTCAGCTTGCCGTCGGCTACGCCTTCCCCAATATGCAAGACAAGCTGTGAAGTGTTCACATCCAGCGGAATTTCACTCCACACGGTGACCAGATTTTTTCCGCCAGGGCTTACTGAGTTGGACGATTGAGTAACTTCGGCTTCATAGTATTGATTCTCAGTTGTTTTGTAGTAAGCCACCAGCTGCGATGGCTTGGATTGACGTGTTTCTGCGCTGGTCATGGCCAATTCCGTATATATCAGATTTGAGCTGCCGTCACGGTAGACGGTCGTTAGACGTTCGCGGACTTCCGCTTTCCTGCCTATCGTATCGATTTGATATGACTCGCCTGCAGCAACATGAGCCATTTCATAATCAAGTGCGCTCGCATTCAAAGTAAGAAATTTAACAGCATCCTCTCCCGTATTTTCCTGCAGCACAATCCTTAGCTGATTGAAATGGTAAGAGTACGGGACTTTGGTCAGCACATATAGTTCCACCGTTTCATTAGGAGCAAGTACCGTTATATCGTTCGGAGCGACGATTTGGGTAGTGCCGCTGAGATCCCGCATTCCCGCGTTCACCTGGGCTTTAAGGACTGGCAGTTGCACAGACGATGATGTCGTATTTCGAATTCTGATTTTAGCTGCAATTTGATCTTCATCCGTCCATGGCAGCCGGTGATAGGAACTGAGCTTTACCCCGAACGTGCCATACTGGTTCTCGACAATGCTCTCTAATCCTAAATGGTTTTTTCCTTCCTGGGCATAAGGAATTTTATAATACGCAGTAGGAAATATAATCTTATCCGTCACAGCAGGTTCTGATAATTGCAGCTGCAGCGCATTTTGTTTCAGATGTAAGGGCACATCGGCACTTAATTCAACGATCTTCTCCTCCAGTGGCTTCAAGGTAAGGTTAGCAAGTGCCCTGCTATTTACTGGAATGCTGTACCCTTCGGAAGCATTGATGGACAACTCATAAGCGGGAATCGTTATGGATTTTTCACCGATGTTTTTCATACGGAATTGAAGACTCCATTTTGCAGAATCGTTCTCTGTATAGACCGAGGCGTTTTTCAGCTGTGTTTCGATTGAATGATGGTTGATCGTAATTTTCTTGACGCCATATTCGTTTACGGGAACATAAGATGCTGCTGCCGGGAGCTTAAAGGTTTTTACTGGAAGATTCATCTTCAAGACTTCGTCTTGACGGGTATATTGCAGCATCATATTGTCGGTTCTCAGATTGGAGGGCACCTCTGCCACGTAGTAGATGGTTTTCGTTTGTTGCGGCTGTATCTTATAAAGACCTTCCGTATCAACTTCATCCTCAGGCAAAAGTTCGAATACCGAACCTCCTGCCGATCTCAGGTATGCTTTATGACCGGGATCACCGAGCACCTTCGTCCCCCTGTTAGAGAGATTAACCCCTACCTTCAGGTACACCTTCCCATTCAGTTTCAGTCTCTGTAAACTCTCTGCCCTGGTCATTACAGGCAACTGATCCATCATGATCTTAATGCCCTGGCCTTTGGCTACAGGATTGTCAGGGGCTGCCGCAGGAAGCTTGAAGGATCCGACCGGGAGATTTATATTCAAGGCTGCCTCTTCCTGGGCAAATTGAAGGATCATACGATCCGTTTTCACATAGGAAGGAATCTCCGTCCAATAGTACATCATTCTCTTCTCCCGAGGCTTGATTTGGTAACGGCTGCTGGTTTCATCTGGCAAGAGCTCAAATACCGAACCTCCAGCTGATTTCAAGTATGCCTTATAACCGAGATCTTCCAGTACCTTCGTCCCCCCGTTCGTGAGACTGACCCCTACCTTCATGTATACCTTCCCATTGTATTCCATTTTCTGCAGACTTTCCGCCCTGATCAGGACAGGCAGGTTATTCATGGAAATTTTCTTGCTTTGGCCTATTGGAACGATGGATGAATATTGGTTAGGGATCGTAAAACTCCCCAATCTTTTCTGGTAATTACTGCTGCTGAAATCCCACCCGAATAGGGACACCTCCACTCCGCTTGTCTTTGTGGACTTGCCGATATTCACATAGTACGTTATGGATATGCTCCTCTTTGCAGGCACTATCTTTGGGGTTGAGTCACTCGAAACAGGTTTGCCTTGCATGGTCGATCCGCCTGTCGTGGTAACCTCCGAGAAATAATCAATGAGATCCACATTACTTCCGCTACTGTTACTGTAACGAAGTGTATATATGAGGATATTCCCACTCGGCTGTGCAAAAATGTCCATATCCATCAGTTTCACGGTGACATTGCGCTTTAAACTGACCGGGGCGAGTTCATCCAGCGTGAACAATGACGCTGCTGTAATAGACTTGGAAACGGACGAAGCTGACATGGATGCCCCGTAAACTCCATTGGCCGTGAATGGAATTAATACCGCAGCGCTAAACAGAATGGCCACATACGTCTTTCTTGGCTTGTACATAAAGATACCTCCAGTTGAAAACAATGAATGAAATCAATTTTCGATTTTCCCTCTTACTTGAAACATGAAGCAGCGCACGATGTGGGCTGCTTCATGTTTCATCAACCTGTTCGTTTAAATAGATTGCCGTCCGGTGTTGACTTGCCCGTGACCCATTGAAGTCATTGGCCAATATGATTATTCTTCCATGTACAGTGTAATTTTGTTTTGTAGTGTTTTGGCTACGTCCTCAGCAGTTTTTTCGCCTTTAAAGAATAGTACTGTTTCTTCCATCACAAGGTCGTTGATTTTGGGTTCGATTCCGCCATAACGCGCCAGCTGAGGTATAATCTCCTTCGCTTTTGCGACTTCTTCCGTTGACAGCTTATTCTCTCCCGCTGTCTCAAGCGCGCTGATTTGCGTCTCGGCGGTTTTTTTGTTGACCGGCAGACCTTGCAAATCCTGCTCTGATTGCATCTCTTCCGATAGAAGAAATTTAAGGAAGTCCCATGCCTTGTCCTTATTATTCGACTTTTCATTCATCGCAAGCAGCATGCCTACTCGAAATGAATTACCTTTGCCGCCGTCCTCTATAGGCGGCATGAACACCTGTGGGTCGGCGAACAGCATTTTCCCAAAGTTAAGCGACTCAAATCGTTGCAGCTTGGATTTAACGAAAGCTTCCTTCAAATTCAGACTCTCGCCCGCTTTGCCCGATCTGGTTCCGTATGACTCAGGTTCCTGAAGAATCTCGTTGTCGTAATAGGATTTGATTTCGTTCAGCAAACCGATGAATTCAGGGCTGTCAAAACTGGCTTTTTTCTCGTTCAGGTTCATAAACTTGTCGATATTTTCACCAACTCTTTCACTGGTGAAATATTCAGGCACAACGTATTGTACAACTGGATCTTCGCCTTGCTTGGCAAGCTCTCCCAGCTTTTCGGAAAATTGAGCCCAGGTCCATGAATTCGGATCAAGCTCCAAGTCAATAATCCGTTTTTTATTCCCAAACCATATATCCGGAACGACGTTTGGAGCAATCGCATACAAGCCATCCTTATATTTAAGCGCGTCAAAAATGTTCATGTAATAATCTTCGTCGTTAAAACCCTTTTCTTCTGTCATATAAGACTGCAAATCAACCAGCAGATTTTTATCAGCGTATTTGGTATACGCCAGCGAATCAACCATAATAAGATCGGCAGCATTGCCGTTCATCAGCTCCGTATTGACGGTAGTGACATGCTTCTCCACTGCAGCCGGATCGTATCCGACCGGACGCGAGGGCGCCATAGCCCCGCCTTGTGGTTTGGGAGTTTCGTAGGATTGTTTCAATTCAATCGTAACGCCGGGATTGGCCGCTTCATATTTCTCTTTCGCCAGCTCCAGGAATCGGTTGGACGTAACGACCGATACGGTAATGACATTGGATCCCGAGCTGCTCTCGCCTGAACCCTGCTCCGCGCTTTGAGAACCGCTGGCAGAGCCCACTGCCGGGGTATTGGATCCCGAGCTGCAGGCCGATAAGGCAACTGCACTTGCCAGAATACATAAGACTATACCTTTTTTGCCAATCTTCCATCTAATGCTCAACATAATCATCCTCTCGATTCGGCTGCCTATAAGCTGCCATGAATAAACTAAATCCGAACAGTGAACCCCATAAGCCGGGCGAAATAAGCTGTGGCAAGCCAAGCAGCAGCAGGGCTAGACCCAGCACCAAATAACATGCAGCGATACAGTAAAACAAACGGATAAATCGATCCGAAGAGGGGAGGGCGATCATTCTCCATTCTCGAATTCCAAGCAGGAATAAGGGTAAGCCAAGCAGCAAGCCGATTGCTGCCACAACCGGGATATAGGAATTAAGCCGGTCCTCCATCAATTGATAGGGAAGCATATGTCCGAATAAAGCGGGCTGCTCCTGCCAATGCTGGAAGAGCTTTGTTTTGAAAAAGCTCAGATCAATCCATCGGCCGGGAATATACTCAGCAGGGATAGAAAAAAGAAAATCGAGCAAGCAGCACTAACACGGCTGTGCTGACGCCAATTGCAAAAAATGACAGCATCTGCTTCAGCATATAAAACCTTTCCCGTTTCATTACCTCGTTGGAGTCGCCGATCTGCAGCGCCAGCTTCATTCGGCTGTATGTGCCACCGGCGATTCTCCGCATCCACATCAGACCTAGTACAAGAGTGAGAATACCCGTCAGCGCCGGAAGCAAGCGCGGAAGCTGCTGAATCAGCCTTAAGCTTTTTTCGCCGATACGAATTTTGTAAGTTTCAACGGACAGGTTGTTATCCATCAACGCTTTATGGACTTCCGCCTCCCCGTTCAGCAGCGCATCCCCGGACGCTTCAAGCAAAATGGTTCCTACCCGAGATTCCGGGCTTAAATCGGCAAATACGGTTGACGGCAGCAGCGCCTCCGGCCTGACACCCTTGGTCATCCATTCCATCAGGTTATTTTCGGAACGGTAAATGCCAATGATTCGAAACTTCTTGTCTCGGATGAAAAGCTCTTTGCCCAAAACATCCGCAGAGCCGAACAGGTAGTCGGCCAGGCTGTCGCTAATGACAACGACCTGATCCCTGCGTTCAATAGACGCTTTTGAAATCATGCTGCCCCTATCCAGCAAGATGGACGTAAAGTCGCTATAATCCCCGCCGATTCCGGCAGTGTTAACCTCTTTCTGGCGGTTATCCGCCTTCAAAGGGAAACTTCCTTTTATGGAGTAAGCCGCTTTTCCATTCCAGGACTCGATCAGCTTATTCACCTCTTGGTCGGTGTAGCCGGCAATCCCGATTTGACCCGGAACAGAGCTTGCCTGCACCTGCAGATTAATCCGCTCGGAGCCGATCGTCCCGCCCGACTGCTGCCATGCCATGACGGCGGCTTCGGAGAACACGCTGCTGAAACACATCAGAAACATGCCGATGGCCACCAGAAAAGTAGCTAAACGCATTATCCTCACTCCGTTCCGTCTCCGTTGGATACCAGCACCCTCTTGCCTTCCTCAATCGGCTTATTGCTGGAAGTGACTACCCTATCGGACGGACCGATCCCGTCCTTGACCACGGTGTATTCCGCATCAGACTCCTCAACGGTCAGCTTGACCTTGCGAATGAAATACTCCTTGCCGAGAGAGCCCTCTCTTTCGGAAACGAGGTAGACAAATTTCCCATCTTCATTGCTCTCCCGAATTGCGCTGTTTGGAACGAGTGTTTTACCATCCTCCTCTGAACCTGCTTCTTTTGTCCATTCGAAATCCCCGGCCTCACCCCCTTCAAGTCGCTTGTCCTTAATAACAGCCACCATTTCCTTCTGATCCGCGGTCTGCTGCAGGCCTCCGCCTGGAGTGTTGTTCTGCGGGCCTTCCGGCTGGTCGAGCTTTTTTGTTTGAATGGACTGGATTTTGACCTCGAATTCGGCATCGTCCAGACTTGGAATCGTAATTTTAACGAGATCTCCAGCCTTCAAGCGTTTCGCCTGTTCATTGGTTACATCGGCTTTGAACTCGAAGCTTGTCGTTGCTACTTGGAGATTAACAACAGCAGTCCCGGGAGAGACAAGCGCGCCAACTGTGGCGAGAACCTCGGAGACAACGCCTTCCTGCGAGGAGGTCAGCACCGCGTAGTTGCTGATTTCCTCTCTCAGGCGGTCGACTTTGCGCTTCTGGGCGTCCAGATCGAGCTTGGCGCTCTCGATATCGCGGGCAAATCCGGCTGCCAGCTTGTCATCCGCAGCCTGCTTCGCTTCCTTATAGCTGGTCTGCAGCTTTTCTAGAGTGATCTGCTGTTTCTCGTAGTTCAGATGCTCCGTCTCGATCTGCTCTTCCGTATCCGACGTATCGAATCGGACAATCACCTGGCCCTTTTTGACCTTGTCACCGACCTCCACCTCCACTTTCTTCACCGGCCAAGCGCCATTCTCGGATATCACCTTGACCTCTTCCGCCGCCTCAACCGAGCCGGAGCCGTTTACGGTGAAGATGAGGCTGCCGAAGGTCGGGCTAGCAGCTGAAACCCGGGGTAGAGAGTATTCAAGGATCGTATTGGAAAATAACGTAAGCACGAGCATCATTAAAATAAATGCGACCATGATTCCACCCGTTTTTCTTTTTTTTGTATTTGCCGGAGGATCTCTCTTCGGTTAAAACTGCAGCTTCCATATCGATTCTCCTTTCTATCCTTTAACGCCTGAAAGCTGTACACCCTCGACAAGCTCCTTCTCCGCATGAAGCATAAGCAAAATCGCAGGCAGCATGTAGATGACTGATGCCGCGAACGCGAGGCCTATATCGTCCTCGCTGATATAAGCGAGATATACGGACAAGGGCTGTTTAATGGCATCTTTCAGAAAAATAAGCGGCTGTTCGACCATGTTCCAGTTGTCGATGAAGGCCAGAACCGCAAGCGCGGCTATTCCGGATCGGCACATGGGCAGCACAATCGTAAGCAGAATTCTCAAATGCCCGGCTCCGTCCATGCGGGCTGCTTCAATGTAGCTGTAGGGAACAACCTGCATGAACTGCCGCATGAGAAACACCCCGAATGCGTTGAACATGCCCGGCAGAATAATCGACCATTCCGAATTGAGCAAACCAAGTGAATTCGCCATAATATAGTTCGGCACAAGCGTAACCTGGAACGGCATCAGCATGACGACAATATAAGCGAAAAACAGCGGCTCCCTAAGGCGGAAGCGGAGCTGGGAGAAGGCGTATGCGGCTAGGACCGATAGGATGACCTGCCCGGCCACAATCGGCGCCGTCAGCCTCATGGAATTCCAGAACAGCATCAAAAACTGCGGCTGAGCTAACAGAATGTCGTAGTAGGCGTTCAACGTCGCTTTTGACGGGATCAGCTTAAGCTGGACGTACTTGTTCTCTTCCCCGATTGACTGCTGATTGTTTTGCTCCTCTTCATCGGAACTCTTGATAATCGGCTTCAGCTCGCTTTTTATTTCACTAGGCGTTTTGAAGGAATGGATCGTTGTCATCACGATTGGGAAAACAAAGACGACGACAAGCAGCGCCAGGAATGCGGTTAACACTCCTTTATATAATTTGCTGCCAAATTTCCCGCGCAGCATAATTCCGCCTGACTTCATTCGGCTCCACTCTCCTTCCAAGGCATCGAGTCGCCCTTTTATAACCACCGATTGAATCGGCGTTCTACGGTAAACAAAACAAGAACCATCAAAACAATTGCGCTTGCCATCAGAAACGCCGCAGAAGTCATTTTCTGATAATCTAGCTGCTGGAACATGTTGTTCATAAAATGCTGGAGCATGTACAGGCTTTGATGCGGATAAGGCCCTGCAAGCATATACGTTTCTCGGAATACCTTAAACGAGTTAATGATGGACATAACGAACACGAAGAAGGTCGTCGGGGTAAGATAAACGATGGTGATCGAGCGCCATTGGCGCCATCGCCCCGCTCCATCGATGCGGGCCGCTTCATAAAGATGCTCCGGTATGTTCTGCAGGCCCGCCAAAAACAGCAGCATGTTGTAACCGACATTTTTCCAAATATAGATCAAGATGACGATGAACATTGCCGACTCGCTGTCCATCCAATCAACCGGCTCCATCCCCCAAGCCTCCAGCCAGCCGTTCAGCGTCCCGTTCCGTTCGAAAAAAATTTGCCAGATCAGCACAACGGAAGCGACCGGAATGACGAGCGGCGAGATGAACGACAAGCGGAACCAGCGCTGCCCGTACACCTTGCCGTTCAGCAAGCCTGCCAACAGAAGGGAGAGCATCATATTGATCGGTACGCATAATGCGGTGAATAAAAACGAATTCCATAACGCTCGTTTGAACGAATTGTTGCTGAGCAGATCGATATAATTGCGGATACCGACGAGCTTACCGTCGATCGGCGTATCCACTAGCGAGTAATAAAAGCCAATTCCAAAGGGCAGGAAAAAAAACAAGGTCACTCCCGCTACACTCGGAATCAAAAACAAAGCGGCATATGATCCGTCGGAGCGGAAGACTCGAAGGAGACGACGACCGAAATTAATCCCATCCATCGGATGATTCCTCCTCCGGCAGCGTGATCCTAGATGCAACCCCATCTTGTTGCCCTGAATGGTCCAAATCAGCACATCGAACGTCGCTCTTCATCCATAACGGAGTCGTTGTTTCCATGTTGTTGTATGAAACGAGCGGATCAGACCGCTGAACCCTGCCGATTATAGTAATTTCCGTCAGCGATTTTCGAATCCAGTTGGGCATAGAGTAAACTTCCTTTCAAATTCCAAAATATTGTGAGTTTCTGCCCTTGCTCATCTATCGCTATTACGAATAGATTGAGCAAGATATGAAGCATAGGCCTGGGCTCCATCCCGTTACAGATGAACGCTGTTCTTTGCGGACCATAATAAGTTAAAATTGACCAGATATCTCCACTAAATGCAGTCGATCCCCCGGTACCTGTCAATAACAAGAAATATAGGCAGGCAGCAACGATCCCTATGGCTTGAAGCAATCTGCGGATGCGTCTTCCTCAGAACCGTCCTTGTGATTACATCAAATCCCCGTCATATAGCATTGTTTATAGTCTGACATTGGTGAGCGCTGTCTGAGGAAGGTTAAAACTTCTCCGTAGGTTAAACAACTTTTTAAATCTCCTCTCTATCACTACTTCGCTTATATGGACAGTATAAAACTGCGATATATGATAAGTGAGATGGAGTTGTAATGAAGTTGTAATTGTTGAAAATAGTCCGCACGCACAAAAAAAGACTAGCTGCTTTATGCAGCTAGTCTTGGTTTTGAAGGTTGACAGGCGATCTCGGATAATTCTTGAGCATTACCATCAGATCTTTGTTGAAGCCTGTAACTTTCATGCTGGTTAAATTAACTGTAATTTGATATTTCAATGAATTGTCTTTCTTACTCCTGTAATATATCTCTGCTTCATCTGCCGAGCTAAACGAGCCAAAATCCGCACTCAAATCTGATAAAGAGTAACCTTCCTTATCTTGAATAAACTTGCCCGAGGTTTCAGTTATTTTAGAAGAAGGTATATTTTTATTTATATCTACTGTTGTTTGATAGTCCGATTTCTGGAAATTAGAGATTTTCAGGACATTGCCATCTCTTGCATTCAATACGATATCGTATCCTTTTTTGCGAGTGGGAGTTATGGTCATCGTAACATAGTACAGGCCATCGGGAATATCATTCAACTCTGTTTTGGCATCCTCCCTATCCTTCTGAGATGCACGCGAGGCAATGTTTTGTTCGACCAGCTCTTTCAACTTGTTTTGATCTGCCGCCATTAGCTCAAATTGAACTTGGTTCAACGTTAATTGTTCATTGAAATACTTGTTGACCGCATTTATGCTTAATGTTTTCACGGCCTCTTGTGAAAGCACGCCTTCGTAGTTCACTTCATTGCTTTCTCGCTCATTGCTTATTTTTTTAACCATGACCTTGTCCTTCTCGATGCTGTTATAGAATCCACCGCAACCCGTCGTTAAGATCATGAACACAGCGAAAATAATAAGAAAGCTGAGCTTGTTCATTGTATCCCCCCGCCTTCTCGTTCTCCTTGATCGAAGATGAGTCTGAATGTCGTACCCTGATTCTCTTCACTACTCACTTCAAAGATGGCATGATGTATACGAGCTATGCTTTGACATATAGAAAGGCCTAAGCCCGCTCCATTGTTTCCTCTCGTTCTGCTTTTATCCGCCACATAGAACGGTTCAAAGATTTTGTCTTGATGCTCTTTGGGAATCCCGATACCCTGGTCGATGACTTCCAGCACGTATCGACTGCCGCGCCAGTATGCACGAATCGTAATGATTTGTTCTGCAGCAGATGCCTTGAGAGCATTGTCCACGAGATTGAAGATCACGATTTTTATCAAATCCTTTTCCAACAACAGACTGCCTTTTTCGCAATCGATAGCAATCGTAACGTGCTTCTCCCTAGCTTTCAACTCCATCGTAGATTTAATCTCAGCAATGATTGCTACCAGATCATGTTTTTCTAATTGATATTGATCCTCCTGAAGCAGGATCAAATCCATCAGTTTCAACGAAAGTGACTACCAACCGTTTTCCTTCGGTAGTAAATCACATTCAGTCCGTCTAGAAGCTGCTCTTTGTTGTACTTGGATATCCGAAGAAAATTCGCATATCCGATTATTGATGTCAACGGTGTTTTTAATTCATGAGTAAAATTGTTAATGAATCGTTGCTTCTCTTGATTATGCAGCTCCAACTCATTGATTTTATCCTCGACAACGGCGGCCATATCATTGAAATTACGTGCCAGAACGCCAATCTCATCCTTTGATTTCAGCTGCACACGTTCCGAAAAATTTCCTTTTGCAATGATTTGAGCCGTTTGGTTAAGTTGTTTGATCGGTTTTGTCAGTCCTCTGCTTATGAAAAACATAATAATCATATAGAGTAAAACTGCGGCCATATCCACTCTAATGAAAAAGCTATACTGAGCCAGGCGCTCCTGATACACAAAAGAAATGTCTTTGATATAGGTGAACACATAATTTTTATGATTGATATCCGTAATATTCGTTGTAAACAATAAAGTACGTCCGTCGATATCCCTCAAAATATATTTGATTTCATCCGCGGCCAGTTTGTCCAATTCCTCGCGCTGCGATGGCATCTTAAAGTCCATATTGCTGAAGATAGACTGCCCCTTGTCATTCATAATATCCATGTATGTGTGCTGATCAACGTTTTTCTCGACAAATTCTTTGGCAATATTCGTTAACACGGTTTTCTCGTAATCAATGGAATCATAGATGCGAAGAGTCGGAACGATCGCGTTGACACTAGAGTGAATGTTCATGTTCTGGCTGATACCGCTGTTGATTTCCTGCTGCAGCATCTTGCTATGATTTCTCTCAATGACCATGATACAGGCAGCATTAAAGATAAAAACGAAGGATAGAATCGAAGACAAATAAATTTTATGCCAAAACTTCATCGATCAATCCTCCAGCCGGTAGCCGATTTTGTATATGGTTTTGATATTTTCCTGCAAATGAAGCTTTTTGCGCAGCGATTTGATATGCATATCGACCGTTCTTGTTTCACCGAAATAGTCGCCGCCCCATACTTTATCGAGAAATTGCTCTCGTGAGAGGGCGATATTCTTATTTTTCAGCAACACAACTAACAAATCGTATTCCTTCGGTGTCAGCTCTACAGGTTGGCTATGGATGGTCACTTCCCTTTTGTCCATGTTGACTTGAACGTCTTGAAATTGCATCATGGATTCTTCTTTGCCGTATCTGCGTAGCACAGTTTCAATACGGGCCAAGAGCTCGATCGCCTCAAAAGGCTTGACCATGTAATCATCCGCCCCTAATTTGAGTCCGGTGACTTTGTCGTATACCGAGTTTTTTGCGGTAAGGAAAATAACGGGTATACGATGGCGTTGGATTTTTGACATCAATTCAAAACCATCTATCTTGGGAATCATAACGTCTAACAGAATGAGATCAAACGTCTCACGTTCTATTGCCTCCAGCGCCGCCAATCCATCATATACCTCCGTGGTCGCATAGTTCACGATGTTGAGATTCATTTTAATGATATTGGAAATGTGAATATCGTCTTCGACGATCAATATCTTCTTATTCATTTTCTTATTTCTCCTGACCTGACGTTCAATACGTATTTATTAACTCAAACCATAACAAGCATAGTGTGCTGCTAACTTCAACGCCTCCATCATAAAGCTAATACCATTATAATTCTGGTCTAAGTCGTACAGTTTGACAATACCCAATGTTATTTGCCCTCACGAAAGATCAACCAGTTGTGAAGCCTCTTAATTTCTATCTCCCTCTGCTGTCTGTTCCTCCCATTGATTAGAGATTAGAGACCATTTGTTAAGAAAAAGTGTGAAAAATATTAAAAATTCCTTAAGTTCACCAACACAAAAAAACCGCGAATTCTCGCGGTTAGTTAATATGCCGTTCATGAATCCTTTACCAGCGCTCTTTGCGCTCGCTTCGCGATTCGCTGCCTATCCTTGTTGTTAGGATAACCCGCTTGCATCTAATTAATTCCTATAGCCGGATTTCAATCGTGGTGCCTTGACCGACCTCACTCTTGACCTGGATATCTCCTCCATGCGCAATAATAATATCATGCGTTATCGCCATGCCGAGGCCTGATCCTTTGTGCAATTCACCTGTATTCGTTCCCCGGAAATACCGATCGAATATTCGCCCAAGCTCCTCCTGCTTAATGCCCTTCCCATTGTCTTCAACACGGATCAGGGTATGAAGCCCATTCTTCTCCACCCGGACCTTAATGACGATATGTTCTTCATTGTGGACGATAGCATTGTAGATCAGGTTGCTTATGGCTCTGCGAATCAGAATACCATCAACCTCGATGGATATGAACTCGTCACTGCACTGAAAATCGATGGTTCGATTGGAATATCGAGCATCATTGAGTGTATCAATTACAACATTTCGAACCAGACGCACGATATTGATATTTTTTTTATTCAACGTCAGCTCCCTATTCTTTAATCGCGTGGACAGATTCAAATCCTCAATGACGTCTTTCAAGTAGATGGATTTGCGTTCAATGATCTCGGCGTAATCCCTCATCTCATCAACGGAGAACTGATACTCCGGATCCTTCATCATCTCGGCATACCCTTGTATCGAAGCGAGAGGTGTTTTGATATCATGCGAGATATTACCAATCCATTCTTCCTTCATGGCATCCAATTTCTTTCTTTCCATTTCGCTTGACTTCAGTTCCTGAGATAGATGATTGATGTTGGAGAAGACGTCCTTGTATACCCCTTTAGGTCTATGGTAGACGTTGTAATTCTTGTTAGCCAGGCTCTTGATGCTGTCTATCAGAATATGCAGTGGTTTGGTCAACCGCTTGCTAAAAATATAAGCGATGCATAAGGCGATAATTCCATCAACCGCGATGATTGTCAGGCTAAACACCTTCAGCACCTGTCCTAGATTACGGGAATCGAAAGTTAATACTTGCCGCTCCAGGTATGGAGTCGTGAAACCTACCAAGTAGCTGTATCGATGGTTCGGCACTGTTTTCTCGCCAATGAAGACGGTGGAGAGAACTTCCTTCTCGACATACTTATAGATCTGCACGATATCGATGGGGGTATATTTTGTTCTGGCCGCTTCGGGTGCGAGATACCGATAGATTTCCCTGCCGTTCTCATCTAATATTTGTACCCACGCCTGATTATCCCGAAGAATCTCCTTGCCTCTTTCGGTAACTGACGGACCTGATTCTGCTATAAGGATATGTTCCTTAAAGGATCGGGCTATTGCCTCTGCAGAGGTTTCACTCTCAGCTAGCGGGAAATCCTCGTTCATCGCCTGCAAGACAAATAACCCGAGTACCACCATGATATTCATAATAATGACGATAACGACAATCAGAACAACGGAGAACAGATACCTGCCGGTCAACCTCCATTTCATACCTATTCATCCTCTGCGACAAGCTTATATCCGAGACCCTTTACCGTCAGCAAATATCGGGGTGCTGAAGGATCATCTTCTATTTTCTCCCGCAGCCTCCTTACGTGAACCATGACCGTATTATCAAATCCGAAGAATTCCTCACCCCATACCTGATCATACAGGCTTTCCTTACTGATGATCTGACCCGGATGTTTAAGCAGCAGTGTCAACAATCCCAGCTCCTTCGGTTTAAGCGGAATGACCTTGCCATTCTTCTTCAGCTCCACCTTCTCCTCATCTAACTCAAAAGGGCCTACTTTAATGAGACGATTAGCCTTATCCTCCAGTTGAACAGGATCAGCCCTTCGGAAACGCGCCTTAATCCGATAAGCCACTTCCTTAGGACTAAACGGTTTGGTGATATAATCGTCGCCACCGATGGCAAAACCCAAGATTTTATCAATCTCCTCCGCCTTGGCCGATAAGAAAAATATGGGGACATTGGAGACAGCACGGATTTTCTTGCATACCTCGTAACCTTCTCCGTCCGGAAGCATGATATCCAAAATGACGATCTCGGGCTGGCATCTCTGGAACTCATCCCACGCCGCTTCCGCAGTAGCTGCTGTATATACCTGATCTATGCCTTCCTTGACCAAGACAGTCTGAAGCAGTCTGACAATATCGGCTTCATCATCAACGATCAGTACCTTCTGATCAAATCCCATTTCGTTCACCCCCTGCTATAAACAACATCTTTCCCACCTTAAAAGCCGCTATACCCAAGCGGCGGCTCCAAGAAATCGATCCCGAACCTCCAGCTTACTCCTCCGCGAAAAATTGGGAAAGAGGGTTCTCCACTTTTTTATCCGACGTCACCTTGCCCGTCTTGTCCAACACGTAATACTGATAATAAGCACTCGTGAATCCGATGGATTCCTGCATCTTCATCAGGTAAGATTCAAATCCTCCGTCGGCTACCTGATCTCCATTCCAGAAGAAGTGCAGCATCAAGCGATTCTGATTATATGGATGTTTGATAATGTAGGCACCGGCGGCTGAAGGTTGATTCATATTCGCTTTCCATGCAAACCCTATTTTGTTGGCCCGTTCGATGATGCTGGATCTTAAAGCCTGCACAAAACCGTTTGTCTTCTCATTGCCGATCACAATCAGGTTGCTGGTCCCCAGCTCCTTCTTCATTTTCCTCTTCAGCATTTGACGATCCCTGATTACGTCATAGTCGACTCCGCTTAAATCCAGAAACATCGTCAATTGGTTTACCATATCTTCCTGCTGCTTGCTTGCTGACTTGTTTGCTTGATCGCTGAGAACAATGGTTAACGCTTCACCCTGAAGCGCTTTGTCGATCACGCGGCTCATGGTCTCGTAAGCCAAACCCGGAATCTGGGTTAAGGATGATTGATACAACAGTTGGAACTGATCGTGCAGATATGCAGATTTCTCCTTATCCGACATTTGATATTCGGTCTTCAGTTTAAAATTCGGTTCATACAGGGCCGTTCTCATTTCATTACGCGCTTCTTCGCCAAGCACATCTTCAATGGTTTGAAGCAGTCCGTCCATTGTAGCATTCTGATACACATAGCGGGTGAAATATTCTCTCATAAATTCATCAAACTTCGCTTCTCCGACGGTTCGGTACAATTGATATATCGCTTGACGGCCTTTATCATAATAAACCGGACTGGCCCAGTCTCCCACCTCTTCATTGGTTGACGCTATGGCGCGATCGATGGAGGAGTCGTCAAATTGAATGGATTTAAAGCCATTCATCTTATCTCCCTGCTTCTCGGCGAAATATACCTTGGAAAAGTCCGCAAATCCTTCGTCCAGCAAGGATTCGGTCTCGGAATCATTTCCGATCAACGCATGGAACCATTGATGTGCGATTTCATGAACGAAGACGGTGTCTTGTGCGGGATCGGCATTACGTTTGATCTGCCCCATTTGAATCACCCGTGCGTACTCGACTGCCACACCCTCCACGTACGATTCGACAATCCGAAACTCAGGGTAGGGATAAACACCGTATTTATCACTGAAAAAATCAATGGCTTTGAATGCCTCATCCATGTATCGTTCAACAAGCTTATTCTTCCCTGGCTGGTTGTCAAAATAATAATATTCCACCGTAAGACCATCACGGGTAACACTGTCCACTTTGAAATTCGGACTGGCAAAAAATACGAACTCTCTTGTATTCCGGGCCTCAGTGGACACCACTTTGCGTCCGTTCACCACATCATTTCGTACCGAGATCGTGCCGGGCATCGCTACCTGATAATCGTCGGGAACGTTTAGCGAAACCTCATAGTCTGCCGAGGTGTAATAATCCGTCTCGAATGTACGGCTGTAAGGAGCTGTATTCCACTGATGCTTGTCCTCGTCATAGACAGACATGACCGGGAACCCGTGGGCTCCGTTAATGATATCTTTATAATACGATAAGCGCTGTGAACCGTAAGGTATTTTCAGATTGAAGTCAATCTGAACCGAGACCGATTCTCCCGGCTGAATGGGATGCTTCAATTGCACCGTCAGGGCCTGGTCTTTGTTCCTAAACTCAAGAGCTTGGCCGTTTGCCGTCACTCCTTCAATATCAATGCCACCAAGAAAGTCTTCCGGCTTCTTGTCCGGGTTGTTACTGCTGATTTCTTCATTGGATCGCTTGAACATGGTTGTCTGAGTAGACTTCGAGCGGTTGGCATCGGCATAAGTATGAAAAACCAATTGCTTCAATGTATCCTTGCTTGTGTTCAGATAAGTAATCCATTCACTCCCCTGCATCGTCATTTTCTTCTCATTCAACCGGGCTTGAATTTGGTATTGAACAGGCGCTTGAGCCTCCACATTCGCTGCACGCTGTGAAATCGTCGGAACAAGCGCTGCGCCCGCCGCAGCGCTGCCCGCATTGATGAGTGGGCATGCTGTCAAGATCAGTGCAAGCGAGCTGAAAACTGTTTTTTTGAATAAGGTTGATATAGCTTCTCTGGATGGGTTCATATGATTCTCTCCTCTGAGTTTTGAATTCTTTTCGGTCTTATTTCTCTAACATTTCAAGCTTTGCCCTGGCTTGTTCCGGCAGCTCGTTAGCCTGAACTTCCTGATAGGAGCCAACACCCGATTTTTTAACATACACTCGCAGATAAGCTTCCTTGCGGAGCTCTTTTTGCGCCGTAAAGGTTAGCGTTTTGGCTGCTCCCTCTTTATCAAATCCTTCCAGGGTATATTCATAATAAATATACTTCTTACCATCATCTGACTTATCTTCCACTCGGGTGCCCTCTTGGATTTGCACATAATATTGGTCCGTACCCAGACGGTTGATGTTCACATTTTGAATAAAAATGATAAATCCAATGAGAAGTGCTGCTAAAATGCCTCCGAAAATCATCACTTTTTTCATGGTTATTCTCCTCTGCAATTTAAGTTTATTTATTTTTGGTTACGATTTTATAGTAGGCATTCACAGTGATAACGTAGTAGACCAGATAAATACACGTATACACGCCCATGCAAATCACAACCGGAATCACAATATTCATATGGAGCAGCTTGGACAATGCGGACAGCGCGACAGCACAGTGGGTTATGCCGGCTATCAGCGGCAGAGCAAAAATAAACATCACCTGCTGGGCAATCGTTTTTCTGACCTCTCGTTTATGCACACCGATTTTGTTCAGAATCTGATACCTCGCCTTATCCGAATTCGCTTCCGTTAACTGCTTGAAGTAAATGATGCTGCCCGTCGCCGTCAAGAAGACGAGTCCAAGGAATCCTCCCATAAAAATCAACAGTCCCGTAGACTCCATGCCTCTGGCATAATCGCGATAATAGCTGGACAGTGATGCGCTATCCGGCAATATCGCCTCGATATCCGCCGTCAACTGCTTCGCTTTATCCTGATTCGTGATCCCGTAAGCTTCTAACTGAATGGATTGGGTCTGCTGTTCCAATTGGGAGAACAGCTCATCACTTACAACAATGCTGGAATAAACGGTGGCCGGATTCAGCACACTGTATTTCTTCAATTCCGTAAAGGTGATATTCTCCCGGAGCTTGTTCTGCTCAAGTTGAACTTCCGCTCCCACATACTTGGGTGAGATGCCTTCATAATAAACAGGGTCCAGTGCAGCAGCCTCATTCCCCTTTAATTCGATGGTGTCTTCACTGCCCTGCAATTTCGCGAGCTCATTAAAATCACGGTTAGAAATCACGGTATATGTCTGCATATCACCAGCAAACAGATCACCAAGACCGCTGACATCCGCATCCACTTCAATGACCGGAACGGTAGTGTGATACAACAGCTTATGGTCCGGGGACGAAGATATCATCTCGTCAACCCGCTTCGTTGTACTGTTGTCCCCACTGATAAACATCATGCTGTTTGGGTTCGCTTGCAGCGCGTTGCTTGCATTGCTGTAATAGAAGCTGTAGGCCGTTCCTACAGCAGTCAGTGTTGTAGCACTGAGCACCGCTATAATCGTAAGCGTACGTGCATTGCCTTTAATCCGGTATAGAAGCTGGGAAATGCCGATGATATTCATCCCGTTCCAGTACCGCTTCTTATTTCTTCTGGATAGTCTCAACAGCGTAACGGTCAAGGTACTGAACAAGAAATACGTTCCAATAATGACCGTGACCAGAATCACGAGCGGGGTGAGCATGTATCCGAGTTTAGCCCATACGCTGGATTGCAGCAGGTTCTGCAGGGCAAGCCAGTATCCGGTACCGATTAACACCAGAGACAGCAATGCCGTGATCCATGACGCTTTCGGTTCTTGCTCCCCCTGCTGATCCGCATGAAACAATTCAATTAACTTGAAGCGGTAAATCAAGCGGTAACCTTGCAGTGAAGTAATGAGGGTTATGATCATGAACACAATGGCTGTGTTGAGAATCGCGGCAGGCGAGATCGAGAAATTCGAAACCGCATCGTAACCCATTATCTTCATCAAGAGTGATACGAAGAACCTAGCGAGCACGGAACCAAGTGCAATTCCTATTAATAACGCCAGAGCACCCATCAGAAAATTTTCATAAAATAACATGCGCCCGATCTGTTTCTTGCGCACACCGAGCAAAGAATACAGCCCTACTTCCTTCTTGCGCTTGCGCGTAAAGAATGAGTTTGAATACCAGATAAAGATGGCCACGAAAATAATAAGCACCACTGCGGCTGCGCTAAAGGCTGAGCTGATTTTCGTGGAGGCCTCCGATGCGGATTGAATCGTATGGTCGTATTTTAATGAAACAAATGTGAAGTAGATGACTATACTAAAGATCATCGATGCGAAGTACAGAAAATAATGGGTGAAGTTCTTGCGGATGTTTTTTCTCGCGATGCTAAACAGTGTCATCATGCTCACCCCCGAGTTCAGCCAGTACCTCCAGAATCTGTTCAAAAAACACTTTGCGCAGTGGATTCTCTTTATGAAGTTCCTGATACAATTGACCGTCCTTAATGAAAATGACGCGTTTGCAGTAGCTTGCCGCATAAGCATCATGAGTGACCATCATGATCGTGGAATGATGAAGCTCATTAAGCTTGCTTAAGCTTTGCAGCAAGCTCGTTGCCGATTTGGAATCAAGCGCCCCTGTCGGTTCGTCTGCCAATATTAAGCTAGGATTTGCAACGATGGCGCGCGAAGCTGCGGTTCGCTGCTTCTGACCGCCTGATATATGGTACGGGTACTTATTTAATATCTCGCGAATGCCGAACGTATCGGCGATTTCGTTCACCCTCCGTTCAATCTCGGCTGCGGGTACCTTGGACAAGGCCAAGGGCAGCAATATATTTTCTTTGACCGTGAGTGTATCCAGCAAGTTATAATCCTGAAAGATAAATCCGAGTTTATTCCGGCGAAAATCTGATAGCTGCTCTTCGTTCATCGTCACGATATTCTGACCGGCAATCGTGATCTCGCCCGCTGACGGCGTATCAATGGTTGAAAAAATATTCAGCAGCGTCGATTTGCCTGCCCCGGAAGGACCCATAATGCCAACAAACTCGCCTTCTTGAATCTCAAGATTAATATCCTGCAATGCTGTATATTGATTTCCTTTTAATCCGAATGTTTTTCCTACATGTTTGGCTTGTAAAATAGTTGTCATCTAACGTTCTCCTTCAAGTCGTGGATTGTTAAGCACAGATGTAATTATAGATGGCGAACCTTACACTATATTTATACGAACCTTACATAAAGCTTAACAAAGTGAGGGCAAACACTTTCAACGATATAAGGCTTCAGACCAAACGAAAAAACCCGCACAGGGTATGGTTCTATGCGGGTTGCAGCGTTATATGAATTCTGCATGCCTAACATCAGCGTTACTCTTCTACGATCAAGACAAAGTCCTCATGATTCGATCGGATGAACATACTGATTCGCTTCAAGCTATCTGGAGCGATATCCTGAAACCTTTGATATAAGTAATCAACAGCTTGGAGTAGCTCATGATCCTGCTCGAGATCCTCAAAGGAAGCGTCCTCTAGAGGCACGTTAAGCTTACTGCTTCGCTCCTCAATCACCTGCCTCGTATCTTCGAGCAGCTGCAGCATGGAATCATCTCCGAAATAACGCATTCCCCCTGTCACACCTGACCAATATCCCGGCGTGTGAAGCAGATAAGCTATCCAGGAATAATACATACTTGCCGAATCCTTGGCATGATCATAAAACACCCTGAACATGCACAGTGCCTGCTGACTCTGATTCAGACTTGTAATCGCCTGCGCTTTGATAGCCGCATCTTTGCCGCGAATCCCTGCAAGCGTCCTCTCCACACAAGCCCATCCCAATCTCTCGTCACTCAGCGTATCAAAATCCGTTTGTTTCATCGTCACTAATGTCATTAAACACCTCTTCTTTCTAAGTCTCATTTTATCATAATGTTCTACATTGAAAATCGAATAATAAAACAGTTGATGAATGATGAATCGATCGGATAGAATAATCTCGACTATCCTGAACAGCTGTGAATCGGGTGATGATTGCACGAGCTCCGAAAAATGAGCGTTAGAAACAAGTTGGTTTGATTTTCTGAATTCCAGGAAGGAGCTTACTTTATGGCATCGCCCGAAATGAAATCCATCCGGCAGCAGCTGCCCCGCTGGCTGGAGACAAGCTTGCCCTGTGCTACGAGAGGCAACGTCGCCTCCTATATCCCGGAGCTCTCTAAAGCTCCCCATAACGCCTTAGGCATTACCCTGTTGAGTGCAACTGGAGAATCCGCCTCCGCTGGAGATTGCGGGCTGCGCTTTACGATGCAGAGCATCTCCAAAGTGTTTACGCTGATATTGGCTCTGATGGACAATGGCGAAGATGAAGTGTTCAGCAAGGTCGGCATGGAGCCGACAGGAGATAACTTCAATTCCATGCTGAAGCTGGAGTTAGTGAGACCAGGCATTCCGTTCAATCCGATGATTAACGCGGGTGCGATTACGGTTTCTTCCTTGATCCGCGGAAGCAGTCCGGAGGAGAAATCCGAGCGGATCCTTCATTTTTTTAAGGACCTTGCGGGAAACGACCGCCTGGACTATGACATGGGGGTATACCGCTCGGAATCGGATACCGGCAATCTGAACCGTTCCATCTCATTTTTCTTGAAGGAGAACGGGGTTCTCAGTGGGGATGTTGAAGAGGTGCTGGATGTGTACTTTCGTCACTGCTCGATTGTTGTCGATTGCGCCGATTTGGCCAGAATGGCGTTGGTGCTGGCTTCCAATGGTACGAATCCGCTGACGGGCAAGCAACTAATCCCTCGAAGATACGTCCAAATCGCCAAGACGTTCATGACAACGTGCGGAATGTACAACGCATCCGGGGAGTTTGCCATCCAGGTCGGATTGCCGGCCAAGAGCGGTGTCTCGGGCGGTATATTAACCCTGGTTCCAGAACGTTATGGCATTGGCGTTGTAGGCCCGGCACTTAACGATAAGGGCAACAGCTACGCCGGTGTCCACCTGCTGCAGACGATCTCCCGAGAGCTCGATTGGAGTATGTTCTAACTTGTATCTTCAACGCTCGGATGTCCTAGCTAAGAGAGACGCACAGTAAAAAGATTATGAAAGGGTGAGAGTGCTATGGGTTCGAGAATTATGCACTTGATCATTGCTAATCGAATGGCAGATATCCTTTCGATAGGAGAGAGAACAGCATTCTTACTTGGAAGCGTTGCTCCGGACGCCGTCTCACCTAAAGACTTGTCGCATTTCTTTCGAGGTGAGGTACTGGATCATTCAAGACACATTGATTATAAAGGGTTTCTGCATAAATATCGCTCGCAAGCAGACAGCCCCTATATACTCGGATATTTTACACATTTAATTGCGGATGATATCTGGCTGAAGGGCTTTAATCTCCCCTGGTTGAGAAACCGAATGGAAGCCAATACGGAATTATATCGTTTATACCATCATGATTTTCATGTACTGAATGGAAAATTATTAGAATATTACGGTTTTACTGATAAATTGGGCAGCATACTCCGGTATCCTTCTGCCATACTTGATTTGGAAGAAGTCAAGTCGAGTGATGTGGAAGAATTCATTCCCTATGTATTAGGCGATATGGAGTACGATAGAGAAGTTTTAAACGAAAGCCTTCAGGTCTTTACGCTTGATCAGATCATTGGTTATATCGAGACATCCGTTGATTTAGGGTTACTGAATATCAAACCTATGCTTTCTTAAAATATATGCAAAATATATGATCTTCATCTAAATGGCTTTAGTAGAAAATGAATGGGAGCCGTTAAATACACGACTCCCCATTCGTTTGTTTCCATATGAACAATAAGAATTAGCATGGTTATTTTCTGAAAAACAATCTGCCAATTCGATCCGCAAATTCCTGCATATTTACGCTGGATGGATCCAGACGGTAATATCCGTTTTTTACAGCCTCCAGTACCCAAAGCGGCAGCTTCTTGCCCTCCAGCAGCGGGTAGACATTGTCGTACGCCCATACGAGATGCTCCCACCTCTTGTCGTTCCCGTCCTGAATATACTCTGACACGTCGAGCACTTTGCCTCTCCCCTCCTGCAGCAATACATTCTTTAAGTGAATATCGCGTGGGTTAAGACCTTTGTCCCGGACAAAAGCTCGAGCTGCTTCGACGTCATCAATTGCCTGCTTAGGGATAGATACACCATAGAGCAAACAGTCATACAGGGTTAACCCCGATTCATGGCTAATCACGACATAGCGCTCACCTGCTCCACAAAACACCGGAAAATAGGGGCTGCCCGTAAGCTTATGATAAACTTCAATCTCCGCTTCCTTCTTGGGAAGCGCCTGACTTGCATACAATTTGTATGCGTAAGAAGGCAAGGGTTCGTAGACAAATACAGCGGCATCTGTACCTATTCCGATACAGCGCAGATCGTCCGATTCTCCTTCAATCGTCACAGGATCATTGTCTCCGCTTTTAATAACCTCCATTCGAGATAATGCGGTTTCAGCCTGCTTCCATTGTTCGTTACTCATGAGCCACCTCATCGTTACTGGATAAAATCAGTATGATCGTACCATACTCGCATCATAAAAGACATCTTCGGATCAAGTGGTTCTCCTTAATTTTCTTGACAGCCTGCACCCTGTTTTTAACCTCTAACTTTTGATAAATATTATGAATGTATCGTTTCACGGTTCCGGTTGAGATCATGAGCATTTGGGCAATTTCCTCATTGGAGCTTCCTTCCATTATGAGGACTAGCAATTCCAGTTCCCGCTTTGTGAAGTGAATCTCGGAAATACCCGCTCCCATGGACTGACTTGAAATCATCGCATTCCGGATCACGTTTAAACGTATCCAGCAAATGATTGGCGTAACCAAACTCATACGATTTATGATCTCCCTGAAACTGTTTTGTCCACTACTGAAGCAATTGGAGCATGGGGCGGCCTTCATCTATAAAGATACGGACATAATCCTCGGTTGCCCGATCAATATGGCCCTCCCGATAGCACTCAAGGAAGAATCCGGAAGTTCTTGTAATGCGTAGGCCTGTCCCAAGAGAAGTAAAATTTCTAACTGGCTGCCGATCCGTGCCGTTCTGGTGGCTTCGCCTTGGTAATGAGATTAGGCTGTGACGAAGAGTTCATCGAATCATTCCTTTATTTCGTGGCATCGTTTACATAGCTCCATTATCACGGAAAATGTCGAAACGTTCAATCTGTTTGTATATTATCAAGAAAGGAACCGCGAAGAGGATTCGCGGTTCCTTTCTTGGATGTATCTACATACTAGGGCTTAACAAAATATCCGATATCAGAAGCATAATTTACCATTTTTCTGAAGAACTGCTGATCTGGCACAGCGCATTTCACTCCGGATTGTAACAGGAACTCCGTCGTTTGAGGACAAGTATACCGATAAACAGAATTCTTCGCCCCATCACCTTCAAACTGTGCCATTGCCAGTTCCAGGCCTTCCTTGTCTTTCGGCTGCTGTGGATCCAATAGCCATGTCTCATATTCCTTCCAATGCATCAGGGAAATATCATAGCCAATGGCCTTAAAGTGCTCCACCATCTCCTCATAAGGGATAGCGACCGGATTGCAGATATGGAATACTCGCCCGACGGTTTCCTGCTGCAGAACCAACGCGGTAATGGCTTCTCCTGCATAATTAATCGGCGTAATATCCACTTGCCACTGCACGTCAGGTGCTTTCTTTAAGAGCAGCATACCTTTGAGCATTACGGTAAAAAGCATTGTTGTCGATATTCTTTTGGAACATACCGCTCTCGGAGTTACAGGACAAGTTACCGACTCTATAAACGGCTGCCGCAATCCCTCTCTCCATACCCGCTTTGATGACCAACTTCTCTGCTTCGAGTTTGCTGTTCGTGTAGACATTCTCGATATACGACTCTTCATATCCTGATCCTGCAACGATAGCATCCCACTGGCCACCAAGTGCCAAATCCTCAGGGATACCGAGCGTAGATATAAAATGGAAGCGGATGTGAGGTCTGCTCTGAGCTAATGTCAATAGACGATCCGTACTCTCTACATTGACTCTGGCAAAATAGTCGGAGTCGCCAAAATGCTTCACTTCTGCACCGCAGTGGATAATGGAATCGATGTGCTGCTGTGCCCATACCCAATCTTCTATGCGCAGGCCAAGATGTTCTTGTTCCAAATCTCCCTGAATAGCCACAACCCGTTTATCCATCAATGACTTAACGCCTTCTCCGAAATAGCCGGTCATGATCTGCTCAAGGCGGGCGTAAGGTTCCATATGCTGCGAAGGACGAACCAGGCAATACACGGTTGCAGTGGATTGACGCAATAACTCATGCAGTAGATGTGAGCCCAAATATCCTGTCGCGCCGGTCAGCAGTATGTGCTGCTGGGTGTACTCGCAGCCTATGGAAGCATTACGAATAGGGAAAGCGAGCGGATACTCAGCCAAATCCTGAATGGGCTGACCTGAAATGTCCATAAGTTCAGCTGGGGTCTCTGCGCTGCCCAATTCCTCAATTCTCTCCGATAATTTAGCAATCGTCGGATAGACAAAGAAGTCATTGATTTTTAAATGGGGATAATGCGGTTTGAGTTGCACCAGAATCTCCAGTATTTTCAATGAATATCCGCCAATATCGAAGAAATCGTCGTGGATGCTGATTTTGGTTTGGCCGAGCGCTTTTTCCCAGGCAGCACTCACGTTCAGCTGTATTTCATTAACCGGTGCTTCATACTGGGAATCATCCGCTTCCAGATCCATCGACAACTCGTATAACGCAAGTTTCTTACGGTCGATTTTACCTGTCGGGGATAACGGCATCTCATCCAGAAAACACATATACTTAGGAACCATATAACTTGGCACCTTCTGACCTAAGAACTGCGCCAGCTCTTTAGCGGAAGCTGCCTGTCCATCATTCGATGTATAGAAAGCCGCCAATATCTTAGTTCCGTCTTCATCCGTTCTCGGGATAACCGCGATGTCCTTCACCGATTCGTGTTTAGCCAGGTTATCCTCGATTTCACCGATCTCAATACGGAAACCTCTGATCTTCACCTGGGAATCTTTTCTTCCCCGGTATTCCACTTGTCCATTCGGCAGCAGGCGGACCAAATCGCCAGAACGGTAAAACTGCTTTCCGGATTCCGGCGTTATCGGATCCTGAATGAAGGCTTCCTTTGTCTTCTCGGGCTGATTTAAATACCCTTTGGCTACGCCTACCGAGCTGATAAGCAGTTCGCCGGTTACACAGGTTGGACATAATGCGTTGTGTTCATTCACGATATACAATTCATAGTTCGCAAACGGCGTCCCAATATACACGGTAGCCAAATCATCAGGGACTGGATAATCCACGATATGTCCTGTTGCCACTACCGTAATTTCAGTAGGACCGTATAGATTCACAATAGGAATCTGGAGTTTCTTCTGGAACATCCGAACAGTTTCCCCGGCCAAAGCCTCGCCGCCGACCACGATGCTCTTAATGTTACGATACTTCTGAATCTCCTCCAGAGGCAAATAGGCCGCCAATTGATTGAAAAATACGGTGGGCAGTATCGCTACACGCGTGGCACTCGTATTTTCCACTGCCTCTGTGAAGGCATCGATGGAGAAACGCTGCTCATCGGACAGCAGGTGCAGTCTGGAACCACAAGCCAGCGACCCAAAAATATCATATACCGACGCGTCAAAGCTGAATGTAGAATACTGCAGAATAACGTCCCGTTCATCCATCTGTAATTTCTCTTGATTGGCCAGCGCCAGGTTCACAACGCCCTGGTGGGCGATTAGTGCGCCCTTCGGTTTGCCTGTAGAACCCGATGTATAGATGATGTACGCCAAATCTTCAGCTTCAACCTGGACGCCGCAGGAATCGGTTGGATACTGAAGGAACTGGTCATCCAAACAGAAGAATTCCGGCTTCAAATTAAATCCAGCCAATAATCCATCCAGCTTGGCTGTAAAGTTCTGATGCGTCAGAATGATAGCCGACTTGGTATCTTCGATAATATAAGCATTTCTTTCATCAGGATGCGAAGGATCAAGCGGGATGTAGGCACCGCCGGCTTTGAGAACGCCAAGCATGCTGACGATCGTATCCAGCCCTCTTTTCATAAAGATGGACACAAACTGGCCTTTACGCAGACCCTTGCTTATGAGCATATGGGCAATTTGATTCGAGACATGGTCAAGCCGTTCATACGTCATTTGCTCCTGATCGGAAGACAATGCGATCCTCTTCGGAAATCTCTCCACAATGGAAGCCAGCATGGCTACAATGGTCGGGTTATCCGGAAGATCCCTCTTCGTATCATTGAGAATGGTATAGGCGTTCCAATCCTCTTCAGTCAGCATAGGCAATTGACTTATCGGCATATCCATATCATCAATAGCAGCGCTGGCAAGCTGCTCGAAATGCCTGCTGAATTTTAGGATCGTCTCTTCTTGATACAATGCCCGAGCATAGGAAACATGCAGTATCCACTGATTCATGGTCTCCTCATGAACCATCCAGTTCAGCCAGCTGTGGCCCTGAGTATGAGCATGGCCATAAACCGTTTGTAGGCTGATCGGCTGACCGTGCAGCCCTTCTATTTCCTGAAGCGATAGATCGGAAAGCTCAATCTGCTCCATTTTGGCTGAGATCTGTTTATAAACTTGTGTAAATGTATCACTCCCGCTTAGGTTGATCCTGAGCGGAAGCAGATTCCCCTTCCGATTGTTTACGCCGATCAGTAAATCGGTATCGTGGGTCATTCGATATAGAAAAACCGCATAGCTTGTCAGCATCCATGTGTTGATGTTGTAAGAATCACGAAGCAGCCTCATCTTATCGGTCTCGATATGAAGATGAATCGCCATGCGATTGAGCTCATGCTGCTGAAGATGCGCTGGACCATCAGTGTACAGATAGAATCCCGGTAAAGGTAGCTGCAGTTCGTTCAACCAATATTCTTTGCCTTGTTCGATCATCAATGTTGTATTCAAAAGGTTTCAGCTCCATCTTTTTCTCTACATTTTCTGTTACATCACACTATACACGCAATTTGTTAACAAGGACCTCCAGCTCAGCGGATACCTGATTGATCTGCTCGGCAGACTCGAAGATTTTAGTAAAGGACGCCTGCTGTTCTTGAGCACTGATCCGGATCTCGCCGGACACAGACGAGTTTCGCTCTGCGAGCTCAGCCAACTGTTTAATGGCAGCGGTTATCTGTTCGGTCTCGGCAACCATCTCCTGGGTAGCGGCAGACACCTCTTGGATCTGGCTGGTCACCGTGTCGGTTGCAAGCAGCATTCCTTTAAACAGCTCGCCGGTTTCTTTAACAACTTCAATTCCCTTGGCGACGTTATGCTCGCCTTCGCTGATGGCTTCTACCGCAAATGCCGTTTCCTCCTGAATGTAACGGACCAGCTCGATGATCTGGTCTGCCGATTTTCTGGATTCTTCTGACAGCTTCTTCACTTCGTTCGCTACAACCGCAAAGCCGCGCCCCTCTTCACCCGCTCTTGCCGCCTCAATACCTGCATTGAGTGATAGCAAATTCGTCTGCGAAGATATTTCGGTGATAACCTGAACGATCTGACCAATCTCATGTGAGCGGTTTTGCAGCTTCTCAATGATTTGGACTGAATTTTTGACCGAATGATCGATCGAATTCATCTGCTCGATAACCTGCTCTACATTTTGATTGCCTCGCTCCGACTGTTCCTTCATCTGCAAGGAGATTTCGGAGAGATCCGACGTATTGCCGGCAATGGTCGACACCCCTGACGAAATTTCTTCGAGCGAAACCACGCTCTCGGTAATGGACGTGCTCTGCAGCGCTACTCGTTCAGACATCTCCTCCATATTCTTGGTGATGACGGAAGAGTTGTTATTATTGACCTCCACAGCGGAGAAGAGGAACTTGGATTGCTCGGCGGATTGCTCAGATACGGATTTGATCGTTGTCACGAGTTCGTTGATATGACTGACCGTGGTGTTGAACTTGGCATTCACTTGCCCCAATTCATCGTCTCCGGCTTGCAGTTTGACGGTGAAATCGCCTTTGCTCAGCTTGTCCAACGCCCCCATCAGCGCTTGAATCGGAGCGAAGGTGCGTCTGATCGTAAAATACTGTAAAGCTAACACAACAAGCAAGGTAATAAGCAAAGCCATGACCGTTCTCGTTATTAATTCCTGTTTACCGGATGAGATCAGGCTTGCATCCACGTCGATACCCATGTAAGCGAAAACCTCGCCGTCGGCGCTCAGGAAAGGATGGAGCACGGTGATCCAGGTACCGTAATTGTCTGTGTACGCTTTGGTATGAACGAGCTTTTTCGTCTCCAGCATTTCTCTGACGGCATCAGCATGGATTTTAGGCTGTTCGTATAAATCACCAAGGTTCAGATTCTCTTCGGCAAACATGTCGAGAACCGCTGTCGGCATAGCCACTATCGAAGTTTTGTTGCCATCCTCTAACTCCGGTCCAAAAATATAGCCCTGCGCAACATTCGGGTAAAGTACAGATAATTCGTCGAAAATGCTAATTAATTTCTTCTGGATATCGGCGTTACGGTCCGTTGCCCCTTTTACCGCCACTGCATCCTCAACTGAAACCTTATTGACCAAGGTGCCCATGATTTTACCCGAGTCTGACTGGAGCTGCTTAGTCAGCACGTTGTCCTGAATATAAAAGCTGGAACCAATAACGATTGCACCCGTGATAATAATATAGAGACTCGTCCATAACATATTTCTTGTAACGATACTAAGATTCTTAAATCTCAATCCTTTTGAGAACGTTTTAGGCTTGCTCACTCGGTGTCTCTCCTTTGATATCTCTTATGTATTTCATTTTGGCTAGGGCTTTCTCTATCAGGCTTTTTCACCACCTACTTTCCTAGACATCGTGAATAATTTCGGTGCTTTTCATGAATTGATTACATTTTTCATAAAAGGTCATATGTAAAGATCACTTCCCTCCAATGTTCTTCTGGCTTTGCACATTTCACTCTTTATTTGTGTTAAGTGAAAAATCCGTTCAATAGACAGAACTACCGTATAAACTCATAAACCTTACATCTTTTGTACTATAATAATCGGCTTATATGCGTAAAATCTTAATACTTTAGTAATATAAACTTACAAAAAAAGTGTTATTTTCGACAACGGTTCGAATTTTATAGATATTCCTATTTCAAAATAACCATGCTGTCTCCGTCTGCCTGGCAAACAGAAAAAGACCGCGATATACGCGGTCCCGGGTGTTGGATTACAATCTTGGAATGGAATCCTCTTTTCAATTTTCCTTTTATAGCCTGCATATGCTCGATAGACGAATATTAAGTATTACCAGCCGCCTTCACCATGCTGTGGACTTGCAGCAGTATAAGGCTTCTTAATAATCGGACTCGCTTCATTCCCTGAAATCATAACATTGGGTAATGTAACAATGACCAGACTAGCAATTAACAACAGTGACACTAACTTTTTCTTCATCTTGATCGTAGACCTCCTTCATGAATGCAGCGTATTTTTGAAGATCAGAATAATCTATTTGGGATCGAATTTTCTCGATTGTGCTGCAGCACCTTACGATATTTGCTGTATTATTGATTTTATATGAAACTGCCAAACTATCCAATATATATCGAACGCCATTATGAATATTATTTCTTCGGAGATAATATAAACCTACATCTGTCAAAAAGTTTGCAAAGCGATCATCAAAAAATTGAGTCGTATAACTTCCAACATTCTCACTTCTTTCGAGCTGATCCATGATGATGTTCTTGAACCGTTCAAGATATTTATCGATATCGAATCGATAAATATTTGCGGCTTGAACAATTTTAAATAAGGCCATCAGCACCTCGTTCTTGCGAACCGAAACATAATCTACGTACTCTTCCAATACATCCGTATTCCCAGACATTAACTGGTAGAGATACTTGTTTCCAATGGCCCAGTCCTTGAATTGTTTCTTGGTTTGCTCGGATTCTTCATCCGTTTCTACAACCCAGCTAAGATCTTCATAAGAGGAAACGTAATACAGAGCTTTTTCATAATCAGCATCTTCGGCTGAGATAGCCCCTAGCATTAAGTTTGCATATAAAATGTAACCAAATAGTGGCTTTGCAGGCTCTATGGTCTTCTTTCTCTGGCTCTTTCGGTTTACTTTCTGTTCATATAGATTTTTTGAAACATGACCCATCAATTTTGCATAATATCTTGCTTTTGTCCATTTTCGTAAAGATAAAAATAAATTCGCGAGATCCTTTAAGGCATCAAGTTGCTCAGCTTCTCCTAAGCGTAAAATGTAAGATTCAAGTTGTAAAGCGCACTCTAAATTATGCTCTTGATTCTTAGTTAATGAGCATGTAAAGATTCTGTACTGGCATAAGGCTAATCTCTCAGCATGCTGGTACCTTTCACTTTCAGCCACTTTCCGGTAGATAATCACTGCAGCATCTTTATAACCTTCTTCAAATAAATGTTCTGCACAATCAAAAAGATGCGATGCATAACTAAGACTGTCCATCATGAGGCTGACGACTTGGTCTACAATTTGTAATTTCCCGAGCTCGGCGCAACTCTGGATAAAAGGCCCGAGCCGTCGCCAGTCAAGTGAAGACAAGCTGCAGCTTTCTGTCGCATATAATGAATAAAAATATCCTTTTTCAAGATTCATAGCCTTGGTTATTAAATCAAGACTTGATACAGAAATCGTTTGCTGTCCATTTATGATTCTGCTGAGTGTTCCCGAGTTGATTCCCGATTTATCTGCAAAGAAGGAGATTGTCAGATTCTCTTGCTTTAAATATCTTAATAATTCTGCACTAATCGTCTTGTTGTCTGTAGGTTCCAATAAGATCCCCCCAGATCTATAATTTAATGTATAAATATACCAATGGTCAATATTATTTAGATATATATCTGAGACTCTTATTACTAATGATCGGATTCATTGTCATTATCATTAATATCACAAACCCTACCGATTCTCTAAACTCCAATATCGTTAAAACGTTTACCCTACCTGCAAATCTGTGCTAACAAAGCTTCAATCGCAATTCCTGCATACAAAAAACCACCACAAAAACCATGGGTATGTGGTGGTTGTATACATATGGGATTAATATCTTAAAGTTTACATATTGAGTAACCTAACGAATATCTTTATAATCAAGATACCCACATTTAAGAAGGAGGTCTCGGGCTTTTGTCAAGCAAACAGCAAGATCAACCAACAGATCTGCAGGAAAATCTCACCTTGCGCATGCGGAGACTCGGAACCCGAACGGTACTGTACCAGCAGCAGGTAGCTTCCTCCCTCGGGTTATACAATAATGACTTTATCTCCATCGATATCCTTCATGAAAAAGGCCCCATTACAGCCGGGGAACTCTCCAAACTAACCGGGCTTACGACAGGCAGCGTAACTGCATTAATTGACAGGTTAGAAAAAAGCGGGTATGTTCGCAGGGAAAATGATCCCAAAGACCGCCGTAAAGTGATTATTGTTCCCTTATATGAAGATAAAGAAGACGTCAGCGAAACTTATCTGAAGCTTTATGCGTCCATGATGGATCTGGCTTCCAGTTATACGGAAGAGGAGCTTGACCTCATTACACAATTCCTAGGCAAAGCAAGCACGGTATTGGAAGAGCAGATCCAACATCTCAGTTCCACCGCACGCAGCAAATCTTCTTCCTGAGCGCATGAGGCAAGAAGAAGGGCGATACTCCGACAAGTCATGGTGACTCTGGAGTATCGCCCTTCTTATTTAGTCCAATACAGCGGTTATATGCTCGGTCGTAATCGCCCAGTGCGAAGCCGTCCAATACTTGGCCTTGTCCTTCACACAGATAATTTGTGGCGACTCGTGCTTTACGTTCAGATCTTCGGCAATTTTATTGGAAACCGGGCGGGATTCGATGACTTTAACCAGAGTATAATCGACATCACCATTCGGTGTCTTTTTCAAATAAGAATCGTATTCCGCAAGAGCATTGGAGCTAACCGGACAAGTTGTACTGTGCTTCAAAATAACTTGACCGCGCTCTGAGGATTTCTCCAGAATCGCATTCCATTCTTCCAGTGTCGTGATTTCATTCCATTGCATGTATTATTCTCCCCTTTGATGATATTCTTGCAAGTATTTCTTCTATTATATAGCCAAAGCTATTATAAACATAAACCGCCCAGTCTCTCTTGTCCAGAATTACAACTCTTATCCGCTATGATTCTTCATCCGCTACCCGAATCGTGTCACGGCCGGAACGCTTCGCTTCATAGAGCGCCCGGTCGGCCATTTTCAAAAGTCTCTTCAACTCTGAATCCCACCATATCTCTGCTTCGCCATCAGTCGCTATAGGTTCAAGCTCCACGGACCGCTGCAGGTTAAATGGAGCAACCGTTCTTACCGCTTCTGAACCGCCGTCTTCTTCATTCTCGGTCCCAGAGCGGCTCCTAGAGCTTGAGTTCACCGAGGCGATGCCAAAGCTGGCTGTAATCTGCAGCGGACCTTCCGGTGTAACCAACGGCTGCGCCACGAGTTTAGTACGAATACGCTGTGCTGCCGCTTCAGCCTCAGACGGTGTCATATCCGGCATTGCGATAGCAAACTCCTCTCCGCCATAACGGGCGAATAAATCCTCAGGACGAAGTGCCTTCCGGGTCACCATAACTACATGCAGCAGCGCCTGATCGCCAATATCATGGCCAAACACATCGTTAATCCGCTTAAAATAATCGATATCAAACAGCAGGAAAGCCAATGGCTCCCGATGGAGGACAGCACGGCTCAGGATCGCTCGACTCAGCTTCATGAAGTGTGCCCGATTATAAATTTGGGTTAGTCCATCATAATATGCCATCTGCAGGAGCTCCTCCTGGAGCCGCGCCCTTTCCGTGACGTCGATGAGGACAATGAGTCGTCCTGCCTCCCGTCCCCGCTGATTGCGTACAGTGGAAGACCTGATCTGGTACTTGAACATTTTGCCCCCGACCTGCCACTGGATTTCCTGAATATCCGCATCTCCATTGTCGCTGACTCTGCTGTCCTCCAAACAGAAGACCGGCTCCACGGTTGCGTGATGCTGCCATAAATCATGTAAAGGCTCGCCGATTGCTGATGCACTAAGTTCAGGCATCATGGATGCTGCCGCAGGATTGAAATCAACCAATCTGCTGTCCAGATCCAATACGAGCACACCGTCACGCATACTCGCAAAAAGATTGTCCCTTGCAATCGGCGCTACATGAAACAAACCTTTAGAGGTGAGCGCCCAGAGATACAGTGCGGAAGTTATGGTCATGATGACCGGAATCGGGTCTATTCCATCTGGCGTAAGACCGCCAAGGTAGAGGAAATCGCCGATCAAGGGCAGGATAAGACCGATGAGCATGGTGCCAAGCTGTAACCGGTAGGATGGCATCCTGCGCCAGCTGCGCAGCAGCAGTATCACTCCACCGATCAAACAAGCGAAAGTATATGCGCCCTGGATGATATACCAAGGCCCTGCGATCACATCCACCTTCAGGCCGGAGATACCTGTGCGGAGCACGATATCTCGGTAATAAAGATGATGCCATTCGTTTGTCATGACCAGCAGCATCGTCACGACGGGAATGGCAAACATGGCAATCTGCAGATCACGCCTCAAATATCGTTCCATGCCCAGATAGGACAGAATGATTAACAGATTAAGGGGTGGCAGAAATGGCATGCCCAAGTATTCAATCTTGATCCAGAATTGAATTTCCTGAAGCGAATCGCTTGCCAACTCCAGAGCAGCACCAAACGTATAAATCGCCGCCATCATACTGAAGACAAAGAAGGTTTTGACTGTTGCCAGCTTCGAACGTCCCGACAGCGCGTACAGACTCATAATAATATTCAATACGCCTGCAGCGACAATAAGGGTAATGATAGCCGAGTAAGGTGTTCCCATTTATGTAGGCTCCAAATCTGCATGTGGTTAACCGGCCAGATGACAACCGATCGACTCTTAATCCGATGTTACCATAGTGTACCTATCGGAACAATATTCCTTCCATTAGCAGCTTGATATCATACCTGCAATTTTGGTACATCCTAACCCCTTTTATAATCAGCCGCGGCATTCACCCTACTCGTCAATGAGACTCTCGGCCATTTTAAGAAGCTCATCTTTATTCACAAGCCCTTTGACGTTGACCATAATGGCATATACAATACTCCGATTAGGATCATACCATGAGACCAGGTCGCCGTTTGCCTCGTGTTGAAGGTAAATGCCCTCCATATGTTTCAATTGGACCTTCTCGGGGGAGGTATCCGGTAATTTCGTGAAACTTGCCTTTTTCCCGTAACCCGCGGTAATTGTAATAGCTGTACTGCTCTTGCCATCAGATAGATAAACAACAGAATTGGAAGCCTTGGACCATGCCAGCTTCTCCACAAACAACTTCTCTTGGCTGGTCGATGACTGGGCTTGATGCATCAATCTTTGCTTCAGGGCATCGTACTGCGCACGCTCTTCTCCGTAAAGCTGCGGCCCTAGAGGAAAGACTTGTCCATATGCAAACTTCACCCCGTCGGGCAGACTTCCAGGTTTCTTAATGGGAGGCGCCGAAGTTCGAGCCTGCTCTTTTTGAAAAGCTTCATAGGAGTGGTAGTCCGTCGGTCGATACTCGAATTTGACGGGATTCAAGGTGTCATAGCCATTGCCTTCATTGATGTAGTCATCCTTGATATAGTAGGCAGCGAGCTCTCCTTGCTGCAGTTTGGACATGACGCGAACTCTGTATTCCTCAAGCAAACCGCTTAGTTTGGCAGGGAGGCTCCCCGGCGGATCGATGGTTTTGACCACTACTTCCCCTTTATTGTTCAATATCTGGATATGCCCAGATGCTGCATACGCAGTGAAGGAGGCTAATAATAGGCACGGAATAACGATCGACATTACCGTTTTGCGTGTAAAGGATCGGTGACCTGAAGTATTCTTGTACGGGTTTATCTCCATATTTTGCTGAAGCCTGGACGTAATATCTATCTCGCGAAAATGATCATCTGTTACAGAATGCTGCTTCAGCTCTTCGATTGGATCAAGGATGGCTCCCATTGTTCTTCCCCCTGCCATTTCATCATAGTTTCTTTTACTTTTCTCCTGATTCGGGTCAGCTTTTTGCGAACGGCTTCCGGCGTTTTGCCGATGATTTCACTCAGTTCCGCATAGGTCTTATCATGAAATACGTACAGAACCAATAAACTTCTTTCTTCTGCGGGCAGACTGACAAGCGCTCGGGATAAGGGTTCGCTAAACGCCCCTCTTAAAAATTCCTGTTCGGCGCTTTCCGCGAAAATTTGTCCCTTCAGCAATCTCCCCAGCTTCTCCGATAACTGCCGTCTATGAAGCAGATTTAAACAATGATGATACGCGATTTTGTACAACCAAGCATTAAAGCTGACAGTGGCCTTATAACCGGAAATTGATTGATAGGCCTTTAGAAAAATCTCCTGTACAGCGTCCTCTGCATCCTGTTCACTTCCAAGCAGCCGACAGCAATATATGTACAACTGACGTTGGTACTCCCTTGCAATGGGAATAAATGCTTCCGCATCCCCATCCTGAACCTGGTGAACATACTCCTCTAATACGGCCGCGTCGATTGTCCCTTCCCCCTCTCTTTTCATGAATACCTATATAACAAAGCAGCACATGCAAAACGGACTCCGTTTAAAATATTTCGAACAAAAGAAACCGCGATTTACGCGGTTCCTGATTAATCTATATGTGTTTCTCCCCATCTGGAGCTGTTTTCAGATGGATTCTGACTCATGTTTCTTCCAAGGGTAAATAAATATTTATTTTGCTGTCCGCTTGATCCAGCGCGTCGATGTTAACCCAGTACTCAAAATCAAACGATCGCAAACTCGCAACACAAGTATGTTACATGACCATGAATGGTAAGCCGTTAGGATCATGGTTCAATTCATGCACTATGACGATTTCTCAGCCTTCACAATCAGAAAATGAGGATTAGCCATAAGGCGATCATACCATTTGCCATACCATTCCCTCGCTTCCGGGTGATCCTTATACACGGGACTCGGCTGCGGCTCGACGATTTGTTTTATTCCAAACCTGGAGGAGGTAGCGTTTATAATTTCCTGCATGGGTCTTCTATAGAAAGTGACCTCTACAGGGCCGGATTCCTGCTTGTTCCAAACCTCTGACAGTAATTCATGGGCAAAGTAATCCGGACGATTAAAATGTTGAAAGTCCATGAAGGGGTGATGGACGGAGAAAATCAAAGTCCCTCCTGGCTTTAACACACGCTCAAATTCACGAAATGTCGGTGCCCAATCGTCGATATAGTGAAGCGTCAATGAACTGACAATAAGATCAAAGGTTTCAAACTCAAACGGCAGTGCTTCTGTTAGATCGCACGTCAATACCGTCGCTTGATCACCGACACGCCTTTTGCAGGCTTCGACCATGGCCGAGCTCAGATCAATCGCAGTCACCCTGGCCCCTTGCTGGAGCATATGCTCCGTATACCAGCCTGCTGCACATCCCGCATCAAGAACCGTCATCTGACTCATGTCCCCCGACAGCAGCTCAATCATCGCGGGCCGCTCATAATATGCATTATGCCCACTCTGCTTATCGACATGTCTCTCGTAATCTCCTGCCAGCTTCTCGTACGCCTGCATAACCTTCTCCTTCATGGTTCTGAACCCCTCCTCGAAATTTTGGGCACGTCCATTCGGTGATTCGTTTACCAAGAGATAACCAACCTGCGTACACACATGCTCTCTTCTTTTTGATAGAGCGACAGATTGGGTATACAAACAGAGAAACCGCGAATTCTACGCGGTTCCTATGCACTTTCTTCAGCTAGTTGAACAGGTCTTCAATGATGGAACGATCGAATGGGCTTGCGATCTTATAGGTCCAGGAATATCTTTTATGCTGGGTGCCTTGATTAAGGTCGATCCGCATATTATCAGGTTCCGTATACATTATAGTAAGGAGAGTGTGTTCGTAATTAATCCTGATATAGTAATACGTACCTATCGTGTAATTCTCTGTTCTTATTAATTTCACTTCGGAAAAATTGTTCATGATGCGATCAATCATGTCAGGATCCGTAATTTCCACCCTCTGGATGTCATCCCAGCGGTCACCGAATTTCCCAATACTGATATCCCTGATCTTCTGGGTATCGCTGTACCGGTCAGGCACCAGCTCCCGAAAAGAAGTTACCGATTGAAGTGCTGAGTAGAGAACCCCCGATAAAATAATCAGAGCAACAACCATAATAAAAATACGCCAAGATTTGTCACTCATCACGAGCCCCTGCTGAATGGCTCAGCCATTGTGGTCTGTCACTTAATCTATCCCTCATGTCTCCCTCCATGATACGGATCATTTGTTTCCATCATTGTATCATAATCCAGGAGCAGGAACGCCCATAATTGTTAAGGTATGTAAAATGAAGCAATCATGCGCCGATGTTCATGAAGCTTACTACCATCCTGCAACAAAGCCATCCGTTCGGGCGTCGCTTCCTCCGCAAAGAACACCGGTTTTCTCGTCTCGCCAGATGATTTGTCCTCTGCCAAAAGAACTGAAATCAGCAGCGACCTGCACCTCATGCCCCATCCGCTCAAGCCTTCTAGCCATATGCATCGGAAAATGCGGCTCAACCATGACGGTCTTCCCCTTCACCCACTGCCATCTCGGAGCATCCAATGCCGCCTGCGGATGGAGCCCGTAATCAATCAAGTTCATGGCAACCTGCACATGTCCCTGGGGCTGCATATAACCACCCATGACCCCAAATGCTCCAATGGCTTGGCTGTTCTTCGTAAGAAACCCCGGGATGATGGTATGATACGTACGTTTGCCCGGCTCCAGCCGGTTTGCGTGGGTATCATCCAGAGAGAACTCCAGTCCCCGGTTCTGCAATGAAATTCCGGTTCCAGGGACAACCAACCCTGAACCGAACCCTGTATAATTGCTCTGAATGAAGGAAACCATGTTTCCCTCTCCATCCGCAGTCGCCAAATAGACGGTTCCACTGCCTCGGGGTTCCCCGGCTTCCGGCCATAAGGCCTCGCTGCCAATCAGCCTGCGGCGCTGTTCTGCGTATTCCTCGGTGAGAAATGCATATGGATCGCAGGACATCCTGGATGGATCCGTAATGTAGCGGCTGCCGTCAGCAAACGCCAGCTTCATCGCTTCGATCTGCCGATGATAGGCTTCAGGCGATTCCTGGGAACTAGCGGGATAGCCTTTCAACATGTTTAAAGCGATAAGTGCAATAAGTCCTTGGCCGTTCGGGGGAATCTCCCACACATCGTAGCCGCGATAGGATACCGATATTGGCTCCACCCACTCCGGTCTATATCCAGCCAGGTCTTCCTTTGTCAGAAAGCCGCCGGAACGTAAGATGCACTCGCTGATCGTATCAGCCAGCACGCCCCGATAGAACTCCTCTGCTTCTGACGAGCCGATGAGACGCAAGGTGTTGGCATGGTCAGGCGAACGCCATACTTCCCCTGCCTCAGGCGCTCTTCCATTCGGAGCAAACAAGTCAAACCAAGGTTTAAATTCCGTACCAGTTAATGCGGTGCTGTACCGCCGAAAAGCGGAATTCCAGTTGCCGGCTGCCGTCGGCGATACCGGATACCCTTCCTCCGCATAGCGGATAGCTGGCTCCAGCGTCTCGGACAGCGGCAGCCTGCCGAATGTACGGGAAAGCTCTGCCCAGGCTGCAGGCGCGCCCGGAACCGTGACAGGAATCGCCCCATAGCGCGGCATTTCGGTATGTCCAAGCGCCTTCACGGCATCAATCGAAATCCCGGCAGGCGATGGACCGCTGCCATTCAAACCGTGCAGCTTGCCTTCCGTCCATACTAGGGCGAAGGCGTCTCCGCCAATCCCGTTCGAGCATGGCTCAACGACCGTTAAGGCTGCCGCGGTTGCAATAGCTGCGTCAATGGCATTGCCGCCGCGCTTAAGAATGTCGAGCCCCGCGCCGGCGGCGAGCGGCTGTGAAGTAGCGACCATGCCCCGGTTAGCATACACGGGCAGGCGATAGGTGGGATAGGGATGGTACAACGGATCAAAGGACATTCGCGCGTCAGCCTCCTGTTTTCCATCTTTTTGCCGGATAATTTATCATCTCTGTGTAACGCTGTCAATCTTATTTTTAGGATTGATAGGCAAGGCGCCCCATTCTTAGAACTGGTTATACATGTTGACACGAGTCCCATCTATGATGAGTCCGCTGCTATCCACTACGATTTCCTGCTGATCAAACAACCCTTCGCTGACGGCCGTTGTATGGTCATTGGAATCAGAGATCTGAATCGGCGTACGTACAGCATAATAAGTATTTCCGAGAGGGCCCTGCGATTCGTTTAGGGTGAATACATAAGCGCCTTCGCTGTCTTTATGCACCGCTTGATTCGGTATGAGGAACTGATCCGTACTCGTTGTTGTTAAATTCACGTTCACTTGTTCCCCTCCGGTTAACCCCTCTTCTTCAAGCTTAATCCACATTCGAGACATCGTACTGGTTGAATTCTCAGCAGCATCGTCAGCATTTGCAAGTGGTGAGTTGATTCCTTCCGCTATCCTTTCTATCTCGCCTGTAATCCTTCTCTCTTCCTTATCATCCAACATGATATGATCCAGAACATCACCGACGTCAAACATGGAAGCGATTTGCAACGGGATCGACAGTTCGAGCCCATATCCTTTTGCCAGGTTGGTCATTGTTATATCGGGTGCTCCGGTGGAATTTAAACCATCCATTGCACCGACTTCTACAACAATGCCGTCAAACGGAGCCTCCATCTGCTGATTGACGGAAAGGGTATGCTTAAGGTTCTCGATATGCTGCGCTTGCGCTGTCTATATACGATCTTTGCTGTTTACGAACGCGGTAGAGGCGCTAATACGAAGAGCTTCATCTTCCTCCTGCATCGCATGCATGATATTGTATTCAAGCAGTTCGATAGACAGTTCCAGCTTCTTCAGAGCGGACTGCTCCACAGCAAGCTGCTGCTTAACCTCACTGCCGTCATATTGCACAAGAATCTGGCCTTTGCGCACGGTTTCCCCTTTTGTAACAAGCACCTTCTCAACTTTCCAACCGGACGGGTTTACGAGTTCTCTCACCTCCTTCGGATGTACCGTTGATCGGCTGCTATAAGAATGATCCAGCGAGCCCTTGGTTATCACCGCAGTCACTACATGAGGAAGCGTTAAGTTCTGTATGGTGTTACCCGCAAAAGTAAGCACAAGCAGCAGACCTGTAAACAAACCGGCAATCAGGCTGAGTTTGCGTTTTCTCGCTTGGGTCGTTCCTTTTTCCAATATGAATCACTCCTGCCACTTAAACTAACCTTTGATGCCAGACAATTGAACGCCTTCAATAAAATAGGACTCCGCATGCAGGAATAGCAGGATCACGGGGGCCATGTACAATGCCGATGCCGCAAATCCGATGCCAAGCGCCTCTTTATTAATCTGTGCAAGATATAGCGACAGCGGCTGTTTATAAGCATCTTGCAGAAAAATAAGCGGCTGCTCGATCATATTCCAGTAATCCACAAATAATAGAACCAGCAGCGCTGCCAGTCCAGGCCTCGCAAGTGGCAGAATGATCCGCCAAAAGATGACCCATTGTCCCGCTCCGTCCATCATGGCTGCCTCGGAATAAGCTCCCGGGATATGCGCCATAAATTGCCTCATCATAAAGACAGCAAACGCTCCAAAGATGCCCGGCAATATGATCGCAGAAGTATGATTCATCAGCCCCAGCTTGTCTATAACCATATAATTCGGAACCAAAGTCACCTGAAACGGCATGAGCATCGTCATCAGATAGATCATGAACAGCTTGTCCCTGCCAGGAAATCGGAGCCTGGCAAAGGCATATGCGGCAAGTGAGCCAACCATTGTCTGTCCGACCACGATCGGTACCACCAAGCCGACAGAATTCCAGAACATGTTTAGAAACTTCGCAGAAAAGATCAGTACTTCGGCATACTGGCCGAGAGAGATCCAATCCGGAACGATTTTCAGATTGATGAATCGATCTCTGCCGCCTTGGCCAACGTCAATCATCTGACCGATCAGGTCGTAATTCCGCCCGATTTCTTGCTCCGTCATCAGGGAGTTTGTCAAGGTAAGCAGGATTGGCACAAGCATCAGGATGGCTGTCCCACCGAGCAGCAGCGTCAGCAGCAGCTTGGACATCCACTGTATTTTATTCATGATGATCCTCCCCGCTCAACCCAAATTATCGCGAAATCGTCGTTCTATGCTAAGCAACCCTGTTACCAGAATCACGATGCAAGCAACCATAACTGTAGCAGCAGTTGTCAGCTTCTGAATATCCAGAGAGAAGAACATGTTGTTCATGTAATGCTGCATCATATAGATGCGGTCATATGGATATTCACCTGCAAGCAGATAAATCTCTCGAAAGACTTTAAAAGAATTGATGATTGAGATAAGAACAACGAAAAACATCGTTGGCGTCAAATAGATAAGCGTAATATGGAACAATTGACGTAATTTTCCTGCACCTTCGATTTGCGCCGTCTCGTAGTAATCTTTGGGAATGGCTTGGAGTCCTGCCAAGAATAAAATCATGTTATAGCCGATATTTTTCCATACATACATCAGGACAATGATGCTCATAGCCCCATCCGATTGCATCCAATCGATCCGTTCTTTATGGAAATGATGCAGCCAGGCATTCAGCGTCCCATTCCAGTCGAAGAAAATTTGCCAGAACATGACGATGGAGGCGACTGGTACAACCAAGGGCAGGATAAACGAACTGCGGAGCCAATTGCGCAAGTACAGGGACTTATTCAACAGCAAAGCCAGAACCAGTGAGGACATGATGAGCAGCGGGACGCCAACGCCGGTAAAAAGCAGCGTATTCATGGAGGCTTTGCGAAAAGAAAGGCTTCCCGTTACCTCCTTATAATTATCGAGTCCAACAAAAGCACCGCCGTGCGTTCCATCCGTAAAGGATTCATAGATGCCCATCAGGAACGGAAGGAGATAGAAAATCGCGAAGCCGATCAGGCTTGGAGCCAGGAACCCGATCGCCTTGAAACCATCGCTCCGCAGCAGCGTTCGTACCGTTTTCTTATTCATTCAAATACGTAGTCACTTTATTCTGAATAAGTCTGGCAACATCATCGGCCGATTTCTGACCGGTGAAGTAGGCAACGGCATCCTGAACGATGATATCGCGTACTTTATCCGACTTGAAATCCACTTGGTGGATGGCGCCGTTAACAAAGCTCTCCAGTCGATCGAGCATGGCGCCGTCAACTTCGAAGATTTCTCCTTGCAGAGGCACTTCCTTGTATGCCTGCACCTTTCCTTGTTCCTTCAACTGGCTGATCCGTTGGGTGAATGCTTTTTTGTTTAATTGGAAAACCTGCCGCCTCCAGTGGTGTCTGTGTTGGCTCCGACATCATGAATTTGATGAAATCCCATGCCTCTGCTTGCACCTTGGAGTTCGCGTTGATAGCAACATCCCGATAGGTTCGGAAATAACCTCCCGCCGGTGTATCCGAGGCATGCGGTTTGATGAACAGTTTCATGTTTTCGCCATATTCCCGTAAGGTTACAAGGTAGTCCCACGGTGAATTGATTTGGATGTTTCTAAAATAAGATTTGCTGCGAAAGTCTGTATTCACAATCCTGTCATCAAACATCGTCTTGACCTGATCCATAAGCGATGTAAAAGCGTCGTCCTCAAAATGAGCTTCACCGGTAACCCGGTTTATGTATAAGGAGTAGTTATCCAATATCATATCGGCGAGCAAATATTCAGGGCCCTCATACACCAATGCCGTTGAAAAACCGTTTGTTTTTGCAGCCACCAGCTGATTCGCGGTTTCCGTAAACTCTTCCCATGACCATGTCTTGTCGTCTACCTTTATGCCGGATTCGGCTATCGCTTCCCCGTCGCCAGCAAAACCCATTAAAAAATACGCAAGCGGCATGCTGTAAAGTCCGTCCCCTATCCGAGTGGCATCGAGGATATTCATAAAGTATTCTTCCTTCTTAAAGGTTGGATCTTGATCCAACATCGTACCAAGATCCGCCAGCAGCTTATTCTTCACGTAACTGTCCGTAGGCAGCATATCCATTTGGATTAAATCGGGTCCTTTCCCGGCCAGCATCGCCGTATTGGTCGCTGTTACATACTTCTCCATCTCAGCTTCCAAATGGGCATCATCGATTTGCACATATTCCAGTTTAATTTCAATCTTCGGATGAAGTTTCTCATATTTCTTCTTAGCAGCTTGAAACCGTTCATCCGGAAAAAAAGTCGAGAACACAATGGTCTTCTTGCCTCCTGTATCGGAATCCTTCTCTTCTCCGGCACCTGGTACAGTCTCTTTCGATTCCTTTGATGTTTTACTTCCGATACTTGTCCCGCCATAGCTTGAACCGCCGTTTCCGCATGCTGCTAATGTGAAAACAATCATGCAGCATACCGTCAACCATAATCCAAATTGTTTCATCTTCTCAACTCTCCCTCTTCATTCAATAAATCGAAGCCATCTTTGTCCTAAGGTACTGACCGCTCCTCCACTCCACAAATGGCATACCCAATCCCCAATCCTTCGGACTCCTATCAATATAGGACGATCATGTCGCCAAAACTTCATCTACTTGTAAACAATTTGTCAACGAAAAAAAGCGAAAAACCGAACGATATTGTTCGGTCTTCCGCAGCATGGAGAAGATGCTATTACATTCCTATCCGTCTTTGCCTTACTCGAATTCTATTATAAAAGGACGAAGATCCATAGGTTTTGCCTCCTTGACCACTCGTGGTTTCACATAGGTCTTCCGGCCATTCACAAGAAGACGGTTATGGTCTGGACTCCAGTACATGTCCGACGGGATGATCCCATGATAAATGGGTTCAGCGTGCAGGATGTTTTTACCCTGAAGCTTGCCTGCATAAAGCGTATCCTTTCCGTTCAGGGAATAGGCAATATACTTGCGATCCTGGGAGAACTCGAAACTGTCTGCTCTCTCTAACAGGATGGACAGCTCCTGATTTCTGCGATCATATTCGTACAGCGTTCCTTCCATTCCCTGGAATACAAATTGGTCATGATTCAGCCAGTCGATCTGATCACTTCCTATTTCATGCTCATACTGAAACTCAATCACGCTTCCATTGATTGTCCCCATCGCAACGATGCGCCCATTGCTGGACTGATCCAGCACAATGAGCATCATCCGGCCATCATCCGAAATCTTGGCTTTAATCGGAATCCCTGCCATGTCAAACCCTTTCAATCGATAAACCTTGGCCTTCTCGGCTTGTGTATCATAAACGCCGATGCTCGCCAGCCTTCTGCCTTCTTCCATGACGAGATAACTCACGTATTGGCTATCAGCAGACCAGGTGGGTTGTTCAAACAATAGCTGCTGCGTAGAATCCGTCGTAGCTTCCACCATCTCTTCTTCGCCACTCGGATACGTAATCAACTTCAACGAAGCACCTTCAGCTGATTTGGCTACCCCTGAAATGGTCTTGCCATCCGGAGATAAATGGTGATACATCGCATTGTTGCCCACGGCTTGAAGCGTTTCGACACTTTCATACGGGGCGGAGAGACGCTGAAACTGCAGACTTAATCCCTCTGACCGACTAGCCTCCTCAAAGAGACCGATCACAGACTCCGGTGTTGCCCAGCCGAGCAGTTCGCCTTGATCTGTGATGGAATCGGGAAGACGGTATATCGTCTTCACCTGAAATGGCCGCCTCTCTTCGTCCACCGTATGATTCTCTTCCTTGCTCGGTATAATGATGGTCTCCGATCTCGGTCCATTCGCACAGCCGGTCAAGAGCAGGATGGCGAGAGTCACACACCATAACCCGGTTCGATTGTATGTCATCATGATCTCTCCACCCTTACATAAGGAATTTCCACATAGACGACGGTATGGGACTTCTCGCTTACAATGCGTATGGTTCCCTTGTGGTCATCAACGATGGATTTAACGATGCTGAGTCCCAGACCGACGCTCCCTTCTTCCTTGGAACTTTGTGGCCCCGAGAAAAACGGCTGAAACAAATTCGCAAGCTGGTCCGGGGGGATGGGTTCTCCCGGGTTATCGAATAGGAAGTGAACGCCCCCGTTGATATGCTTGGCCTTGACAGAGATTTCGGAATGAGATGCGCTGTATTTGATTGCATTGTCCAGAAGATTGATAAAGAGCTGGCGCAGCCTGTCCGGCTGACCAAGCACAAACAGCTCTTCTTCCGTCTCACAGGTAATGCTCTTCTTGTAACGCTTGGCTCGGAATGACATCGAGTCAATCACATCGCGGAGTATTTCCCCCGTATCTACAGGTTCCAGGTCGCCATCATGAGCGTTGTGCTGGGACACCTCAAGCAGCTTCAACACCATGGTGTGCAGTCGGCGACTCTCTTCGACAATGTGCGTCATTCCTTTATCAAAGAACTCTCTGTCGTCGTCCCCCTTTTCCCTGATGATCTCGGCATAACCAAGAATGGAGGTCAGCGGTGTTTTGAGTTCATGTGTCACATTGTCAAAAAAACGCTTCTCCTGTTCGTTCAGACTCTTCAGTCGGTCCCGATCTCGTTCAATTGTGGAAATTTGACTGCCGATCCGGTCTATCATGTCATTAAAATTCAACGCCAGTTCGCCAATTTCATCTCTTCGCTGGAACTGGATTCGGACATCCAGATTGCCGTTCTTAACATCTGTAGAAGCCCGCGTTAACTTCACCAACGGAATTGTGATATGCCTGGAGAGCATGTAGGAGAATAGAAAGGCAGCAGTGAATATGGCGAGCGCGATGTAAAAAATGATATCCATGATGCGTCCGCTTTGTTCGTAGAGGAGGGTGAAATCTTTAGTAAAGCGCAAAATGCCCACCTTAACCCCATCAATAATTACTGGATAGGAATAAAGAACACTTCCGCTGTCGCGGCCGTAAGTGATGGTATAAGCCGTTTTACCCTCAATGGCTTGCTGGAGATCCTCATTCGATTGTCCCGTGAATTCCTTCTCGTCCGATGAGAACAATAAGGTGCCATCAACGGTATATGCACTGACATGACTTGAAGTGGCGTGGTTCAAGTCTTTCACCATTTCCTCGGCCATCTGCCCGAAATAAAGTGTGTTGTTTGTGAAATGGTTGATGAGGAAAGCTTGCCGTACATAGACATTACTGTTGTTTTTAAGCCCGACCAAATCGGATGTTACAATCTTCTGATTGCTGGTCCGTATGACTTCTTTAACGGTCTGATTGAGCACAAGGAAAGAAAGGCTGAAGATCAGAAAAAAACCAACGATAAATTTGGCTCTGATGGTCCGAAGCATCCCTTATTCCGCCACTTTCTCGAATTTGTACCCGATGCCGAATACGGTTGTGATGAGATCGCTGGCATCCAGCTTTTTGCGGAGCCTTTGAATATGAGTATCCACCGTCCGCGTATCCCCCATAAAATCATAACCCCAGACCAAATCAAGCAGCTCCGAGCGCGTATAAATCTTCCCTCGGTGGCGATACAGGGTCATGAGCAGATCGAATTCCTTCGGTGTGAGATCAATCAAACTGCCGTCTTTCTTGACCAGACGCTCCTCCATTATGATCTCGATGCATTTAAACCGGATAACAACCTCTTGTGCCTCTTCTCTCTCAACATGGTTCGCCTGATCCAGCCGCCTAAGGATGGTGCGAATTCGCGCAACGACCTCCCGCAAATCAAAAGGCTTCGTGATATAATCATCCGCACCAAACTCAAGCCCAAGCACTTTATCCGTAATATCCGATTTAGCCGTAATCATGAATATGGGGATGTTGTAATCTGCAGTTACTTTTTTGCAAATATCGAGTCCGCTTTGATCCGGCAGCATCCAATCCAGCAAGAGCAGGTCAGGGCTGAAATCCTCCAGTTCCCTAAAACCTGCGGCTCCGCTGGCTGCCGTTCGGGTCTCGAACCCCTCCATAGCCAGCCCATACGCAAGCAAATCGGCGATCGGTCCCTCGTCTTCGATAATGAGAATTTTCGTTTTTTTCATGAGGTCTCCATTCTTAATCCTTAACCTGTTAATGAATCGATTTTAGCATATACCTTCTGCAAATGATAAATTAGATAAGCTGCAAGCGCGGTGAGTCTACTGTGTATCCGGTAAATGCAGCAGCTCTGGTACAGTGACAAATGAATAACCTTGGTCCTTCAAATCAGGAATCAACTGTTTAAGGGCTTCGATTGTGTTGGCAAGATGATTCTTACCATTAGCCGTATGCTGCAGAATAATGCCTCCCGGCTTTAACTGCGTGTGTATTCGCTGCATGATCCCCTGGGCAGGCAAGCCTGACCAGTCCATCGTGTCCACGGACCAGTTCACGATGGCTAAATCCAAACTTTGTATGGCCTCTACTTTTTCCTCATCCAAAGCGCCATACGGAGGTCTAAACAAGGAGGGGCGGTAGCCTATAATATCATTCAGCTTGTCCTGCGTATCATTGATTTGCTTCATCACTTCTTCCATGGTTATCTCCTTGAAGTTGGGATGGGACCAGGAATGATTCCCTATGGCATGACCTTCCTCCACAATCCGCCGCACGGTCTCAGGATGGGACGCAGCCCGATCTCCCAGAATAAAGAAAGTAGCTTTAATATCGTTCTCTCTCAATATATCCAAAATCTGCGGCGTAACGATGGCATCCGGACCATCATCGAACGTTAATGCGACCTGCTTACCGTCTTTTGCCGATCCGTTAAAATACACCTTCTTCTCCATCGACTGATTCTGATTCGTGCCGGATGAGCTTATCTCGTGTGGGCTGCCATCTGTTTGCTGACCAGCCGAGTGTCCCTGCTCTCCCATAAAATAGTCTCGGAGTCCGTCTACAATAGATTGAGCGGCTCGCTCCAGCCCTTCATTGCTCAGGAGCAATTGTTCGTCGTCCGCATTGGTGAGATATCCAACTTCCACAAGTACTGCCGGCATCTTGGGGGTAGCGAGCACTTTTAATTGTTCCTCTTTTATGCCGCGATCCCGGAGTCCAAGCCCCTTCACTACCTGCTTCTGAAGGGTTTGAGCCAACGGAATGCTGTCCTCGTGCCGATATAGGGTTTCCGTTCCCGAAGTTGTGGGATCTGTATACGTGTTGCCATGGATTGAAATCATAACATCCGCATTCCAATCATTCGCGATAGCTGCCCGGTCTTCCAATTCTACAAATTGATCATCTATACGTGTCATAAATGGCTCAAACAAGGGGTCTTCTTCCAGAATATCAAACACCCGCCCGGCAAGGGATAGGTTGAATTCCTTCTCATATGCGCCGCTTACACCGGTAGCACCGGGATCTTTACCCCCATGACCAGGATCGATAGCGATTCGATACGTCTGATTATTGTTAGGTGAATCAGGAAGGGTCTTATAGGTCTCTCCATGTTTAGCTGATGATGCCGGTATTAACTTCACCGTAGCTGAGCCGGTGTGCCATGCCAATTTGAATCCTAGGCAGAAGATGATTCCGATAAGTATAATATAGAAGACTTTCGCTGGTTTTTTACGTTTCTTGTGATGGATCATGGCTCCTCCTTCTGGGTGATCGGTTCATATTTTGTTAATGGAACTATGGCAGGAAACACCTCTCTTTTTATTTGCTAGACTTGTTCCATAAGAAGAATATAATCGCTGGATGTGACAACGATTTTACCGAGATGTCAACAACTTGTGTCAAAGCGCTGCTCGATGTAAATCCAAATCAAATCTATCGTTCCGCCGTCCGGCTGGGTTTCCTTTCATCCCATCTAAAGTCCGCACGTTCCGACACAACAAAAAAAAGCAGGCTGCCGTGGCAGCCTGCTTCTATCGCAACTATACGAGTATCTCCTGCGCTATCGCAGGAATGTTTCTACATTTCTACTACTATACGTTCAATGAATAAGCCGAGCGAGCGATTTCTGTCGCTTGAACCATGTTGCGCAAGGATTCCACTGTCTCTTCCTTACCGCGTGTCTTGAGACCGCAGTCCGGATTAATCCAGAACAGCTTCGGATCCAGCACACGCAATGCCCGATCAATCATACTTGTCATCTCTTCGACTCGCGGTACCCGTGGACTGTGGATATCGTATACACCGAGTCCAATTCCCAGCTTGTAGGTGTTGACTTCAAAGCTATGGATCAGTTCGCCATGGCTGCGCGAAGTCTCGATGGAGATCACATCGGCATCCATGGATTCAATCGAATCAATCATGTCATGGAACTCGCAATAACACATATGCGTATGAATTTGCGTCGTTGGCTGAACCGTGCATGTGGTCATGCGGAAGGCTTTAACGGCCCATGCCAGATACTCCGCCTGATCTTCTTCCTTAAGCGGAAGTCCTTCGCGCACCGCAGGCTCATCCACCTGAATCATTCCGATGCCTGCTTGCTCCAGCGCCTCGACCTCTTGTCTTAGGGCATAAGCCAGTTGATATGCAATCTGTTCGCGAGTGATATCTTCACGGACGAACGACCAGTTCATGATCGTAATCGGTCCGGTCAGCATCCCTTTAACAGGACGGTTGGTCTTGGACTGTGCATACTTCGTTTCCTCAACGGTCATCGCTTTCTCGAAGGCAACATCCCCGAAGATAACAGGTGGTTTTACGCAGCGGGAGCCATAGGATTGAACCCATCCATACTGTGTGAAGGCAAAGCCCTCAAGCTTCTCACCGAAGAATTCAACCATGTCCGTGCGTTCAAATTCACCGTGCACAAGCACGTCCAGACCGATCTCTTCCTGCAGCTTGATCCAAATATCGATCTGCTCCCGAATAAAGCCCTCGTACTGTTCATTATTCCACTCGCCCTTGCGCCACTGCTGGCGAGCCTTGCGCACTTCGGCTGACTGCGGGAAGCTTCCAATGGTAGTTGTCGGAAAAATCGGCAGCTGCCATTTGTTCTGCTGGACGACGTGACGCTCAGCGAACGGCAGACTGCGAGCCGGCTCCTGTGCACTCACCGCAGCAACAGCCTGCTGAACGTCATGGCGGTTACGCTCACCCGATTGCTTAAGCGCCTGAATTGCAAGCTCGGACTGCTCCAGTTCTTCAGCGATCCGGGCTGCGCCTGTAGAGACCGCTTTAGTTAACAGGACCAGTTCATTCAGCTTCTCATCCGCAAAGGCAAGAGCACCCTTCAGTTCGGGAAGAAGTTTCGTTTCGTTGTTCACTGTCACTGGTACATGGAGCAAACTGCATGAGGATTGAACGATGAGACGCTCAGCAACCACGTATTTGGTCAATTCCTCCAATTGTGTCAGTTTCTCGCGCAGTGACGCCTTCCAGATACCGCGTCCATCGATGACACCCGCTCCCAGAACTTTGTTCGAAGGAAATCCTGATTCTTTGATGGCTTGGACATTACCAGTCTGCCCATGCACAAAGTCAAGGCCTATGCCACTGACAGGCAGCTGAATGATGTCCTGGTAGTTTTCTACAGCTTCAAAATAGGTTTGCAGCATGATGTTCAAGCCAGGAGCCGAGGCTGCAAATGTTTCGTAGATCGTTCTTAACCGCTGCAGATCGCCATCGCTTAATTTCGTGACAAGAATCGGCTCGTCGATCTGTACCCATTGAACGCCTTCTTGTGCCAATTCCTGAAGAATCTGCACATAAAGGGGTAACAATTTCTTGAGCCAAGCATCCGTCTCCGAGGGCTGATATCCCTTCGACAATTTCAGGAAGGTTAACGGGCCAACAATTACCGGCTTGCCTTCAATCCCGAGCTTTTCCTTCGCCTCTTTATAGGCAGCAAGCGGTCTGTTCTCCGTAAGAACTGGCGTCGCTCCATCCAATTCAGGCACGATATAATGATAATTGGTGTTAAACCACTTGGTCATTTCACTTGCCGTAGCATCCTTGGTTCCGCGTGCAATGCCATAATAAACGGACAAAGGCACCTCGCCGCCCTTATAGGGAAAACGCTTCGGTATAATGCCAAACATTGTTGCCGTATCCAGTACATGATCGTAATAACTGAAGTCATTGACCGCAATGAGATCAATTCCCTTCTCCTGCTGCTTGCGTAAATGATTCAGTCGAATCTCCTGCAGCTGCTGGTGGAACTCCGATTCTTCAAGCTTCCCCGCCCAGAACGCTTCTAACGCTTTCTTCCATTCACGATCCGCACCAATTCGTGGATACCCCAAAACGCTGCTTCTTGTCATCTATGTAACACTCCCATACAAATTGTTACAAAGAAGATATCATGTATTGATCGGTATAGTGTAACTCGAATAAGCTATATCCAGTTATAGCTTAAGGCTATAACAAGTGTGTTTTGCGGGTTTAGCTCATGGGAATCATGGACAGAGTCTAGAGGCCCTGGTTCAGATTCGCCTTCGTTCTTATATTTTTTGTTATCCAATGCAAAGAGCTTGGCGATAAGCCAAGCTCTTGTAAACATATATAACTTGACCCTCTGAATCGGTTAGTGGCCTATTTTAGCAGCTTGAAACTCCAGCTCCATATTCCATGACAGTATCCTCCAAGGACTGTCTGACTGATTAAGCGAATGGCGGATATGACGAATATGTCCTGCTGTTACCTCATCCTCAAGCTCTTTGGCCCAGAACTGGCGGCCGATGATATAAGCCATACCATATTCCTCCCAGCTCGCGTACGATTGCTGAATCAATTGTGCGTTTTGCATCAGATAATGCCAAGCTTCTTCCTGCTGAATATGACCAAACGTCATGCATAAATGACAAATAAAAGCGGCTCGTCCCAAATCCCAGGCCAGAATGCCGGCAGTTGGCAGGTATCTGTGATAACGTTGAATGATGAGTAATTCGACTGCACTGAATTCATCTTGTATGGATGAAATATAACGGTTCTGCTGCTGTGGCGTCATGAGTGGCAAACCACTACGGAGACGATCAAATTTCACGCGATGCCCACCCTCTACCGTGAGCCAATTCAACACGCGCCAAGCCGAGCTTTCGTCCCTTATGTCCCATGCGTCGACCAATACCTCTTGATTAATCCGATCCCCTTCGGCTCCGCTTCGCGCCAGATCATATTGGCATGTAAAATGGACCCTGTTGTTATGAAGCAGAACGTCTCCCAGCGCTAGCGCCCAAAGCTGGCTTTTACTTAAATGACTGCTCATTGTTTTATCACGACTCCCGGATATTCATTCTGAAGCTGCGGATCTCCCAGAATATCCGGGTAATCCAAATTCTGCACGACCGGTTTATTTGCTGCCGTTGGAAGAAGACCTAACCTTGCGAACAGATTTTTGCGTTTATTCATTTGCTCCTCCATTTGCTTCAAACGCTCCTCGTACTCCCCATGCCCCGGACGATCCTGAAGCGCTTCGCGAGCCATCGAAAGGGCATCATGCGATTCCCCGAGCTGATAAAGAACCAGACTGTAATAGCTGCAGGTGTCTCCGCGGAGTCCCCCTTGGTAAGCCAGTTTAAAAAACTTCGCTGCTTCCTTATAGTTATTGACATAGTACAAAAAGACTCCGCCGTAAAACCAGATATAGGGATTGCGGGATTGCAGATCAAAAGTCTCAAAATACATTTCCAGACTACCTTCAATCTTGTCCCAATTCTGCAATTCGGCATGAACCCTTACAGTATGCAGCATCGCCCATTCGTTCTGATCATCCAGACGCAGCACTTCTTCCAATGGCTGGATGACCTCCTTAAATCTGCGAGCTGCCAGCAGAGCGGCTGCAAAAAGCTTGATGTATTGGGCCCTGTCCATATCCGATGGCAGATACTTAAGCATTTCATTAAAAAAAGAGACCGCAGCATTCCAATCCTTCAGGTAAAAGCTGCTGATTCCGCTGATTAAGTTGGCATCAAATTGCGAATCACCAGGAACAAGCTCCATAAATATCCGCAGATCGGCGCGGCAAAGCTCGAATTCTTTCAGCATGAATCTCGCAAACGCCCTGTTGTAATATGCATAGGGATGGTTATTCCGCTCTATATCCGCATCGAATATTTGAACGGCTTCCCGGTACTGGCCGTTCAGACGAAGCGCAGATCCGTATTCGAAATAGTGTTCTTGTCCCTTGTCATCATCCAGCTTGGCCTTTCCGAAATGAAACACACTTTCCTCATACTGATCCAGATGATAATAGCAGCTGCCCAGATCTGCATGAAGAAACCAAAGGTCTTCGATGTCCAGAGCTTTTTTATAATAAAGAACCGCTTCTTCAAACCGCTGAGCTTCTTTTGACATGACTGCCAAGTAGCGAAGCGATAACAGATGACCGGGATCCAGTGCCAGCACCAGTTCAAACTGCTGAATAGCAGCGGGATAATCCGACTGCTGGTACGCGTTTATCCCTGTTTGGTAGCGTAATTCCAACAGAAACGCTTCGTCCTTATTCTCTGCGTTGCCGGCAGCAGCGTAGTATCGGGTTGCTTTCTCGTATTGTTCCTCTTGATGGAGCGAATAGCCGAGTTGATAGTTCTGCCTAGCTGTAAGCTCGCCGAGCTGCACGAGCTGAAGCCATACGCCGACAGCCTGATCATACTGCTGCTGCTCCATATACAGACCGGCCAATTCATCCAACGTTTTCATTTGATCCGGTCGATCTTCAACCTCCAAGCGCATCTTCATTTGCTGCTCAAGTCGCTGATTCAGCGTGTCTATCTGAGTGTGAGCATGCAGGTCCCAGGGACATAGCTGCTTGATTCGAAGGTATAACTCTCTTGACTCCTTGATCCGCCCCAGCTGCTCAAGACATTGAGCTGCCCCGGTCAAAGCCTGGGCATCATCCGGGGTATGCACAAGAACTTTTTGGTACATGGAATAGGCATCTTCCAGCATTCCTAATTGAAGCATACAGTAAGCCAGGTCGCTGTTGTGATGGACTTCCGCATTCCCGGAAGCTTCCATCCTCTTGAAGGCTTGGAAGGCTTCCTCCCAATTGCTGTACTGCAAGCAAAGCTCCCCAATCATCCGATTGAGATCAGGTTCTTCCGGCATGATCTGAGCGGCTTCCCGAAGCCAGTGCTCCGCACCTTCCACATTCCCTTGGACTAAGCAAATCTGTGCATTTGATCGGGCAGCCAGAAATTGCTCCAGTTCATCCAGCGGGGTCATGCTGTCTGTTACATAGTCATAGCGAAGATCCCAGAAGCCTTCAAGCTGCATCATCACATAATCCACATATGTCTTGGGAAACAGCTCCTGCATCTCTATTTCCATGCTGCTCCACGCGAATGTCTCATCCAGCAATCTCCAGACCGGACCTGGAGCCCAAGCTCTATCCGCAAACAGCCGCAATACCTCGAATTGAAGCCGCTGTCTGGTTTCGAAGCCCGAGAATTTCTCATCCTCCAGCAGGGTAATCCAGCGATCCTCGTCCACTCGCGTTTGAATGTCATCATACAGATCGACAGCTTGAAGTAAAAACTCGTTAGCTAAAGCAGCCGGCAGGCTGTTAGAGGAATTCTGCTCTTGTATATCGGGTAAATCCCGCTCATGAACCGAGTCCTCCGTCCAATCATCAAACACTCCTGGATGATCTGTGTCTGCGTTTACTGCCGAAGGTGCTTGAGTTTGTCTTTGTATGTCCTTAGCTTCTTTTAAAGCGGCATCATAGGCTGTTCGAAGCTTCTGAAAGCCTTCAGGGTCCTCTTCGGGATGATGAAATTTAAGCCGGGCCATATAAGCGCGTTTAATAAGTACCGCATCCTCAGTAGGCTGGATGCCAAGAAAACTCCATATATCTGTCATTAGAAATCCGTCATCCTTTCGAGTTCGTCCAACCAGACCTTGCAATGCTCCGCTGCTTTACGAATCTCCCTGTCGTTCTGACGGCGGAGAATATCCTCGAATTGGCGAAGCACGGAGGCAATCTGTTCACGTGATGATCCGAGCGATTCTTCATAAAGCCGTTCCCCGCGTGCTAGCAGAAGCCTGTTCTCCATTCGGTCTCTAGGGTGGATTTTAATGTCCGAAAGCTCTTTAAATCGCTGCTCAATCTGCTCCTTGGAGAACTGGCCAGGATTCTCCTCAATCACAATTCGGGATTGTTCTCCGGTACTTACTACGGTGGCTTCCACTTCTAAAATGCCGTTGATATCATATGTAAAACGTACCTCGACCACCTCTTCCCCTTTAGGCGAAGCTGGAAGTTTGACGGAAAATTCACCTAGTCTGATATTGTTTTGCGTTAGCCGGCTTTCCCCTTGATATACAACAATGCTCATATCTTTCTGACTCTCACGGATCGTGCTATAGCTCTCTGTTCTGCTGACGGGCACAACCGTATTACGATCTATGATTGGACTGAAATGACCCGATTCAAAATACCCGGAGGCATTCTCTACTGAAACGCCTATGCCTAATGTATAGGGACACACATCGGTTAATACGATATCATGTAAAGCGGCATCTCTTGCCTTCATTCCAGCCTGGATGGCTGCACCAAGAGCCACTGTCTCGTCTGGATCGATATGAGCCGATGGCAGTCTGCCAAACAGTCTGGCAGCAAATCCAGTAATGATAGGCATGCGAGTCGCTCCACCCACCAAAATAATCGCATCCAAATCAGAGGGACGTATTGCGGCATCTCTTATCGCTCGTTCCATCGGCTGACGAAGACGGGCTAATAAAGGTTTAGCCAAAAGCTCAAATCGCTCCGCAGTAATCGTGCATCGCAGAAGCTCCTCATTGCTCACAATTTCCATATCCGCAGCTTTTCCCCTGGATAAGGAATGCTTGGCCTTTTCCGCCTGTTTTCGGATCAGGTTTGCCAGCTTGGGATCCTCCAGGTCAAGCATGCCTTCCTTTTGCCGGATCATGAATTCTTGCATCAGCAGTTCCGTGAAATCTTCCCCGCCAAGAAAATTATCGCCTGCTACCGCCTGAACTTCCATCAGGTCTTCGAATCGCTCCAGTATCGATACGTCGAAAGTCCCTCCACCCAGGTCAAAGACAAGAAATCGTGTGCTCGGTTCTTCTAAATGGAGGCCATAAGCAACAGCTGCAGCTGTAGGCTCATTAATGAGACGCTCGACTTTCAATCCCGCTAACTGGCCCGCTCGCTTCGTCGCTTTGCGCTGTGCATCGTTAAAATAAGCGGGTACACTGATAACGGCTTCCGTAACGGGCGTTCCAAGATACGCCTCTGCATCCTCCTTCAAGGCCCGCAATACAAAGGATGACAAATCCTCCGGACTAAATTGGTGTTCGCCCAAGAGAAACGTTTTATTTGTTCCCATATACCGCTTGAACACCGAGGCAGTCAATTGCGGATGGGTTATCATTCGCTGCTGTGCCGCTTCCCCGACGAGAATTTGTCCATCTTCGTCCACGCTGATTACGGAGGGGGTCAAATGCTGCCCGAGTGCGTTCGGTAAGATTTTGGCACCTTCCGGAGAATAAACTGCTACCACACTGTTCGTTGTACCCAAATCAATTCCAATAATCGTCAATATGTTGTACCTCCCACGATGAACTGCATTAGCGCTGCATCAACGTTCAATTTAGCTGTTAGGCATGTTGACGCATTATAATACCTTAGTTGTCTAAAACGCCTATACAGTATATCGGACAATCAAGAACAGTTCTATAGAATTTAATCCAAACCTTTCGGCTAACTTCCTGAATCCACGATAAAGAAGCATCCAGTTCCTGCCCTCTGGATGCTTTCTTTTGTTCATTCAGAGTGTATACACATTATTTCAATAACCACAGTGCCGGTACATTGGGCGGTTCCCAGCCAGTCAGCGATGTATGCGGCTGACGACAGATGTAGGTTTTCCCTCCGTAGGCCACTTCGTCGTTGACTTTGTAGCTGACATTTGCCGCCCAGGGCTGCGCACCGCTTTGCGGAGCAGTTGTCACACTGATGATGGTACCTGCCGACACATTTCCGGCTGCATCCTTAGCCGTCACGGTGAATGAGTAGCTCGTATTAGCCGTCAACCCGTTAATCGTAGCGGACGTTCCCGCTGTATTAACGGAGCTGGTTCCGTAGGTGACTATGTAGCCTGTTACACCGACATTGTCAGTGGAAGCATTCCAGCTTAAGGAAACGCTTGTTGCCGTCTTGGCTGTCACTTGAACATTGCCCGGGGCCGTCGGAGGTGTTGTATCTCCCCCCGTACTTGGGGGATCGGTTGTCACGGTAAGCGGCGTGCTGGCTGCGGATTGGTTGCCTCTCGCGTCAACCGCCTTGACCGTGAAGGTATAGGATGTGTCCGGTGTTAAACCTGAAATCACTGTACTGGTCCCGGTCACGCTGACGGATTGGGAACCGTAGTACACGATATAACCTGTCACTCCCACATTATCCGTGGATGCCGTCCAGCTTAAGCTTACGCTCGTTGCAGATTTGGACATGGAGGTCACATGGGTCGGAGCCGTTGGCGGCTGCGTGTCCGGCAACGGCGGACTTAAAGCATCCAGATAAGCGCGATGACTGTTCGAGAATTCAAAATTGTTGAATTTATCCCAGTTGACGGACCAGGTCATAAGACCGCGGAAATTCGGATAGCCGCTTACGCTTCCCCGGGTTTTATAGCTCGGCAGCTGGACGCCTTTAATCAGTGCATCCAGCGCCTTGTGTACTTCCGCAACCGAAGTAAAACCCCCGCCTGCATTGACGTTGGCCGGCAGCCCGAGCACGACTTGGTCCGGACGCAGCGGTGGAAACATCTGATTCGGGTTTTTGGCAACAGGGAATCCGGTTAAGATCATATCTGCCATGGCAACGTGAAAATCGGCATTTCCCATATTATGATACTGATCGTCCAGCCCCGTAATCGGACCCGAGTTATAGTTCTGAACCTGCAGCCAATCAAGGATATCGCGCGTGGCATAAATAACCGGCAGATAAGCTCCTGCGCGGTTGTCACAGCTGATGCAGCTGCCTCCGTAGAAGCTATAGCCAAGCTGTACAAAAAACGTTTCAGGCGCCATCGTTAAATAAAACGGTCCCGTTCCAAAATGGTTATTAATTGTGCGCAGGGCGGAGATCAAGTTGACGATGACCGGCGTGGTCGGGTTCTTGAAGTCGCTATCCCCCGAATTAAAATAAAGCGAATGGCCTTCGAAGTCCACGTCCAGTCCATCAAATCCGTATTTTTCGATGATTGCGATAACGGAGTTCACGAAATTATCCCTGGCCGAAGTGCTGGGAAGCTGTACCTGCCCGTTTGCACCTCCTATGGAAATGATGACCTTCTTCCCCTGACTTTGAAGATATGCAACATCTGCTTTGAAGTCTGCCTCCGTATAGTTGTAAGGAATGAAGCCGATAGTTCCGTTGGTTACACCGGATGTTGGTTCAGCAAAAGATACGTTGATGATGTCGAATTTGGGAGATACGTCCCTAAGCTTGATGAAACCGGATCCGTTATCGAAGTTATGCCAATAGCCGACAAGGGTTTTACTTGCCACAGCCGCGTGTGCTTTGGGGATATGAATCGCCGTTACCTGAAGAAGCGATAAGACCACCATAACCATCAGTGCCTTAATCCATGATGATTTGCAATGCATAAAGCGATTGACGAGCATCCTGAGTATTCCTCCTTCACAACCAAATGATAGCGTTCTCAAATCACCCTTAAAAAGAGTTGCATTCAGCGATCCCCCTTTCTTACCCGATTAAGGCGATCAGGACATTAGGGATCATATGTTTATATATGGTAATAAATTCTGGCTGAAAACGAATAATTCAGTGCCAGGCAGGAAATCCTAATTCGCGGCAACTTCATTAAAATAACACTGAGGAGATCTGTTCATGATCAAACATTTGAAGGATATCGGGCTCGGACTGGCTGTCTTAATCCTGATTGCAGGCTGTACGCCAAATAACCAGGTAAATCAGCAGCAAGTTAGCCACAAACCCTTAACACAGAAGCAAGTGAATCCTGCTCCGGTCCAAATATCGTCCCATACACGCAATGCTCAACCAAAGCCACTCTCCACCACCACACAAGCATCTTCCACTTCGACTTTTTGGATGAATGCTTCAAGGTTGTCGGCTAAAGGAACCCAGGACGAGCTCCCATCGGAGCTGCTTGATCTGCTCCAGCCAGGAACCAATAATCCAGCAGGACAAGCTCCGGCTCCGGCAAATAACAATGGAGAACAAACGTCAGACAGGAGTGGTGCAGGAAACAATAAGGGAAATCAGAAAGACTCCTCCCAATTCGCTCAGCAGGTATTGGACCTGGTTAACAAAGAACGATCCAAAGCAGGACTTGGCTCTTTAACCATGGATGAAGAGCTGTCCAAGATGGCTATGGCGAAGGCTGAGGACATGTATGATAACAATTACTTTGACCACAATTCCCCGACGCACGGGTCGCCTATGGACATGATGAAGGAATATGGAATCACCTATAACTCCGCTGGCGAAAATATTGCCAAGGGACAGACCAGCCCTTCTCAAGTCATGAAAGATTGGATGAACAGCCCGGGCCATAAAGCCAATATCTTGAACAAAAGCTATACCAAGATTGGCATTGCTTTTTACAATAACGAATGGGTTCAGGAATTTACCGGTTAACACTTCAGAAGCTAAAGCCTGGTCGATATGACCAGGCTTTAGCTTTTTATTTATCGTGCTTAAGGTGCCGCCCTAGGTAGCTGCCCCTGAGGCGGTATATCTCAACGTGCATAGAAGGATCGACGTTTGGGCTCCGGTGGTTATTTAGTGGTTGCTGCCGTTTACAGCAGAAAAAATGTATGATAAATTAAGTTATATCTCACCAAGCAATATATAGTTTCATCTAGTGAAACTAAATTTAATCTTTGTTTTTAATCTCTGAACTCATTTTGAATGTAGGAGGAATAACCATCGAAGATTCAATAAAAAGCCAAGTGCAGCAGCAATTTGCCAAGAACGCTGGAAAATATGTAACAAGTCAAGGGCATGCCAAAGGTGAAGACCTGTCCCTGCTGGTCTCTTGTTCCCAGGCGGATCAGACGATGGAGGTGCTGGACATCGCAACCGGAGGTGGACATGTGGCTAATGCCCTCGCTCCACTTGTCCGCCGCGTAACGGCCTTTGACTTGACGGAGGAAATGCTGACAACCGCCGCTGCTTTCATTCATGGAAACGGCCATACCAACGTTGATTTCGTGCAAGGGGATGCGGAACAGCTGCCTTTCGAGGATGCTTCTTTTGATCTGGTAACCTGCAGGATTGCGGCCCATCATTTTCCGGATGTACCTGCTTTCGTGCGCGAGTCCCTTCGCGTGCTCAAACCCGGTGGTAAAATCCTGCTTATCGATAATGTCGCTCCGGAAAAAGAGAATTTGGATGAATTCTATAATGAAATAGAAAAACAAAGAGATTACAGCCACGTCCGTGCATGGAAGAAATCGGAATGGATTCATCTTCTGGAGCTCACTGGCTTCCGCACAGAAATGGCCGTGACTTTTCAGAAGCCCTTTCAATTCCACGACTGGTGCGAGCGATCCGGGCTGGCTGAGGAGGAGAAGATTCTACTGGAGCAGAAGCTGCTTCATGCTTCCGAGGAGGCACGGCACTACTTCTTGGTGCGAAGCGATAAGACCGGTGCTGTCTCCGGTTTTACCGGTGAGTCCATCTATATTCAAGCGAGCCGCTCTTCTGTACTGAACTGAGCTCCTACGCACAATATATATTTTGACAGAAAACCGCCATGTCCAGCATAGGCGGTTTTCTGTGCTGTGCCGATCTCCCGAGTCATAATTCATATAAATGCTATTGACAGGCATCGCGAGTAGCCTTACAATAACCTGAGAATGATAATCATTATCGATTTTATATCCAACACACTCGATTGAAATGATGATTGTTCAAAAATACATAGCTTTTTTGGGGGAGAATCATTTTGAAAAAATATTTCACACTGTCCATCCTGCTAGCCCTTCTGCTTTTAAGCGCTTGTGGCGGTCAAGCAAACAGCACCAATACAGAAAGTAATGAAAGTAAGCCCTCCGAAGAAATCTCCTCTTCGAAATCCGATACCTTTACTTATCAATCGGAGAACGGGCCCGTAGAGGTTCCAACCAATCCACAGCGTGTCGTTGTGCTTACCCGATTCTTGACGGGGAATGTGATGGCCCTTGGAGTACCCCTCGTAGGCGTAGACGAAATGTCCAAAACAAATCCTCAGTTCGAGGAAAAGCTGAAGGATATTGAGGTGGTATCCGACGAAAGTCTGGAGAAAATCATCGAACTGGAGCCGGATCTGATTATCGGTCTATCCAGCATTAAAAATATCGATAAATTCCAAGAAATAGCTCCTACCGTAACCTATACCTATGGAAAAGTTGATTATTTGACACAGCAGGTCGAAATCGGCAAGCTGTTGAACAAGGAAAAAGAAGCACAAGCCTGGGTTGACGATTTCAAAGTCCGTGCTCAAAAAGCCGGAGAAGAAATCAAAGCCAAAATCGGTGAAGATGCAACAGTTTCCGTCGTGGAGACGTTCAATAAACAGCTCTACGTTTATGGATTTAATTATGGTCGCGGAACAGAGATCCTGTATAACGAATTCAAGCTTGCCATGCCGGAGAAAGTAAAGGAAGCTACAGCAAAAGACGGCTATTTCACTTTGTCGTCCGAAGTACTGAAAGATTACTTCGCTGACTATGTCATCTTCAGTAAAAACGCAGAGGAAGACACTTCCTTCCAAAATACGGATATGTACAAGAACATTCCGGCAGTCAAAAACAACCGTGTATTCGAAGTCGATGCCAAAACATTCTACTTCAATGACCCGTTAAGCCTCGAATATCAACTGGATTTCTTCACCCAACATTTCCTCGGCAAATAATCGCTCCCCCCGCATCCTGAATCACACCGAGATTTAGTTATACTCGCATAACATCGAAGGACCTGTCTGTTATGGACAGGTCCTTCTGTTATTTTCTTTCTGTTACTTTCGTTTCAAGCATAAGCATTTACAAATAATCGATACTGTTTAACACCAAAATCACTCCGGCAATACACAATACCCACGATAACAGGGAACCGGAGCTTTCGGCAATCTTCACACGCAGCTTCTCCAGCGGTCTCTGCATCACGCGGCCTAATACAAGGTGTAATCCGAGCAAGATCAATGGAGGAAGCACCATCACCATATTATAAGCAGCCAGGATCGGAACCCATTGAACCGTGTTCAATTGGGCGGTAGTCATTAGCCCGATCGCTGCAAAATAAGGAAGCGCGGTGGCCACCTCAATGAGTGAAGTGGTGAAACCTAGCCCGATCATGGCGCCGAAGCTTTTTGATTTCGGGCGGCGCGGTTCGGATTTCTTTTTCGTAGGAACATAAAAACTCGCAACAAACAGGACTCCACCGAGAATGGCCATCATCCAGCTGACCGTTCGATTCTGAAAGATATCGGATATCGATTTCATGACAGCACCCAAGCCGAGCATGAGCGCAGCTCCAACCAGGAAGTAGAAACCGGCCACCGTAACCAAGTAAACACCTAAACGGGAGATGAGTCGATCGCGCTCGGTCAGAAGCAAATACACCGTTACCCCCAGCGCGGCCGGGCTTAGCATATCCAATAGTGACAATACCCCAATGGATAGCAGCAGCTCCAGTGTCATGATGTCTCCCCCCTCTCCGTTTGTTGTTCTTCCTTGCGCGTTACATAAATATCAAATGCCCGTTCCATAAATGCAAGAAGCTCTTGTTCTATTGGGTATAACCCCATCTGCTCGGACTGATCCGGTGATTTACGAATCTCCCACAACTTGTCCACGAAAGAGTCCTCTTCTTCAAAATGCTCCAAGCGTTTCTCATCCATGCGCCGTACAATTCTTTGCACATCGGGCGAATCCGGAGAATCCTCCATCAGCCTTTTGAGCTGACCTAACAGAGCGATCCATTCCAGCGAGTCGGGATCTGCACTGTTCATGTTAGGAAGCAGACTCAGCATTTCCACCTCACGTTCATCAAACATTTGATTGCGGAACGATTGTTTTAGCGATGGATCTTGTCCTGATAGCTGGATTAATTTCTGAATAACCGCCCAGCTCGTCTCGCCTTCCACCGCAATGCTGTGGAGTACTGCTCGTAAAGCCGATTCCATCTGACTCAGCTTCCTTTGTTCCTTATGAACAAAGTCTAACTGATTCATGAGACTGGTAGACCAATTCCACTCCCGGCTCGAGATCATATCTGATATTTCCTGCAAGCTGAAGCCCAGCTTCTTCAGAAACTGAATTTGCTGCAGTTTCCGCAGCTCCGCATCGCTATATATCCGGTGCTTGCCCGGTGTTTTGGAAGCAGGAATCAATAAACCAATCTGATCATAATAGCGCAGTGTTCTCACCGTAATTCCCGTCTGTTTTGATAACTCCTGAATAGGAATCGAATTCAACCTCAACACCTGCTTTCCTCCATTCATCTTATGAACTTAACTATATAAGATGACGCTGCGTCACTTTCAAGCAAATTCTACAAAAAAAGTTATCTTTATACACAAAAAAAGCCTGATTCGTCAGGCTTAACTCATCCAGTGCATCCGATGGAAGATGGAATATTTATTTCGATTTTAATATTTTCGTTCTGCTCAGTCCGATTAAATAGAGTCCGAAGGGAATCACCAGCAAATGAAGAAATGCATAGCTTGCCCACACTTGCTGAATGATGTTAGCAACATAAACGGTGTTGATATACGTATTCCAGGCCACAATGATAAAGAGAACAGATAACGGATAGATTAAGTGGTTCTGCTCCTTCAGCCTGAATACGGTTTTTATTCCATGAAGGATGGAGAGGAACAGCAGCGAGATTTTGATAAAAAACGTAAGCACCCAAAGCGTAATCAAGATACCTTCCACGCGTTGAAAGAAATTCCCGACGTTAATCGTCTTCGCTAATGCAAAGGCCGGGAACGTGCTGTTCTCCGTTTGTTCGATCCCAAGAATGAGCACGCTGAGCAGGACCGTGACACTTAACACGATTCCGCCTGCAACAGCTCCCCACAGCAATGCCTTCTCCCCCTTCCGCTCACCCTTGACCAGAGGGAGGAACACCATCAGTACAATCAGCTCCTGAAACATAGAGGAGTGAAATCCGGCATTGGCAACGGGAATCCATCCATCCTCAAGTATAGGCTTGATATGATTCCAATCAATCTGGGGAATAAGTGAGAGCAGAAGGACCATAAACAGAAACACAATCCACGGAAACATCAATTCACCCACCCGCGCTAGGATGATGATGCCCATTCTGGCGCACATGATGGCCGCAATCAAGAACAGAATCTGAATAGCTTCGATTGGTGTCTCCGGCATCATTTCGCTGGTTATAAAAAAACCTAAATTGCCAAGCAATGTTCCCGTAAGTATCAAAAAATAAAAAAGATAAATCAGTGACATGGCCTTGCCCAGGATTTTGCCCAGAACCAGCTCATTCATTTGAAAAATCGTTTTACCAGGGTATAGCCTTGCGATAGCAATATACAGCACAACCATAAGGATATTTATCAACAAACTGCACAAGGAGGCGATCCACGCATCCTCCCGTGCAGTATGCGCTAAACCAGAGGGTGTGACCAGAATCGAGGTGCCAATGGTCAAGCCGAAGGTTAATATAAAAAACTGCCGTGCCGCGATTCCCTTGTATTTTATCACGTGCGACCATACCCTTCTTGTTATGAAATCAGCCTGTTCAGTGGTTGCATCATGATGCTGATCCAATCCAGCGGCCGAAGCTCAGTGAGCTCCAGCATGTCCCCGATTATCGCAAGCAGCGTCAATCCCCATACGGCATAAAATACGATCATATCCCGAAGAGAACGCAGCCGAATCAGATGCCTTGTTTCCGTGACCACAACAATCAACAGAAACGTTATCAATACAAAATGCCAATTCACTTCTCATCGACCTCCTGATTTAAGGGTTGAATGATGGACCCGATCCGCCGGATCGCGACATGGGAGTGCACATCGATGCTCATCGATTGGAAGCTCTCTCCCCAGTGACTTCTGTACGTTTTCCATACCTGGGGATATTTCCGGTGCAGGACTTCACCAAGTGCAAAAATATCGGCTCCATACCGCTGTTGAACATCCTTAACATGTTTCTCGATGTTTTCGTTATATTTATCCTCGATGCTCCTCTCCAATGCTTCTATGGCCGAAGGCTGATTGATATCAATTGGACATTGAACGGAGTTGATATCCGCTTCTATCTCCATTTTGACGGAAAATCGAGGAATATTCTCAGTGCTCAGCATAACATCAAGCGATGTGTCTGCCCGGTTTACCGTGAAGCCAACAATCCCGCCGCTCGGACATGACACATATCCAACGGTGGACTCGACTCTGTTAAAAACGTAATTCACCGTTTTGCTTGGTGGCTCCCCAAGCCATCCCACCAGCCGATCCCCTTTGAATACACCTAATCCCGCATGCTGTAGGAGTGTAGAGGGACTGATTTTTTTTACATTCTCCACGGACTGGCCTTCCGCCGAACTTCCGTTTAATTGAACTCCGGACAATATCGGATCTGAACCGCTTTGCTTTAATTCGGTAACAAACTGCTGCAATGTAACTTTCCCCGTGGCCGCCCATTTTTTTTCCGATATCAGAATGGAGGAATAGAGCGAGTTCGCAGGAATATATTCGAATGGCGTCACCACCTCCAAAATCTCAGAGGCATTTCCATTCTTGGCTATCAGCATGAAGAAGTCTGTTCGCAGTTGATGATTTCGGGATATGTAATCAAGCACATCGCTGACCCCTTGCCGCGCCAGATCTTCCCCCAAGACCAATACGCGGACATGGGACAGATACAGCATGCGGGGCGCCATGCTTAACATCCGCTGAAGGGCGTCAGGTACCGTTTTTCCTACAGACTTGTAAGTGACCACAGGAAGACTTCCAATGGATCCCCCGCTCTTCGTTGCCAGCTCGCTGGAATTGAGCACTTGCGCGGATACAGCGTAACCGTCCTTATGCGTGTCGATTCCAAGTGCCATAACAACAGCCAGCTCATTCAGTTCCTTTCGGCTCCAGCATCCCGATGTGATGATCAGGCTTGTCATAAGCAGGACTGATAGTATTGTTCTTCCCAGCATCCACAACCTGTCCCATCTGTTTAAAGTAGAATCCCCATGCCCATTTCTTAACTGCAGATCATGATTTGGCTTTGCCCATATACTTCTTCATATTGTGACGGGATAATCGGAGCAGTGCATCCTTCTGGCTCCTCCATCGTATGGGTGCAAAGGAGGTCATGTACGGAACTCCCATCGACTGCAGGCTGCACAGGTGCAGTGCCAGGACAATCAGGCCGATAATCATGCCATACAATCCAAAAGACGCCGCAATCGCCATCAGGCCAAATCGCAAAATCCGGACAGAAATCCCTACATTAAAGGCCGGCAGCGCAAAGTTGGCTATGGCCGTAATGGATACTACAATAACCATGGCGGCCGATACCAAACCTGCTTCCACAGCAGCTTGTCCGATAACCAATGTCCCTACGATCGAGACAGACTGGCCGATTGATTTGGGTAACCGAATGCCGGCCTCGCGCAAAATCTCAAATGTGATTTCCATAATTACCGCTTCAACAAAGGCTGGAAAGGGAACCCCTTCCCGCTGTCCAATCAAGCTAGTCAACAAATTGGTCGGCAGCATTTCCTGATGAAAAGTGGAGATTGCAATATACAACGAGGGTGTAAGAAGGGCAATACCGAAACATAAATATCGGAGCAGGCGAACCAGGCTGGCAAAATCCCATCGCTGGTAATAATCCTCGCTCGATTGAAAAAATTGCACAAACAATGCCGGAACGACCAGAACAAATGGGGTTCCTTCCACAAGAATCGCTATTCGACCTTCCAATATAGCTGAAGCAATGACATCGGGACGCTCCGAGTTGTACACCGTCGGAAAGGGGCTGTATCGATGATCCTGAATCATCTCCTCGATATAGTTGCTCTCCAGTACGCTATCCAGCTTGATCCCATTCAGCCGTGTGCGCAGCTCGTCGAGTACCTTGGTGTCGGCCAAACCATCCATGTACATGACAGCCAGCTGAGTATGGGTATGCTCGCCTACCTTGCTCTCTTCGATGCGCAGCTTGGGACTTTGAATTCTCCGCCGAACCAAAGCCGTGTTCTCGCGAAGCGATTCCGTAAAGCCCTCTCTCGGTCCCCTGACAACCGATTGCGAGCTGGCTTCTTCAACCCCGCGCTGCTTCAGCTTTTCAGTACCCACGTAGAGTGAGGTAGACGTTCCCTCAATAAAAACCACCGTATTCCCTGACAACACGTTCTCCTCAACCTCAGGATAGGTTGTGGCTTCCCCCACCTTCCCCATCGTAATCGTGAGTTCCTTCAGCATCCTCACGCGATCGTCCGGGGACTGATTCGTCAATTCCTTAAACAACGGCGAATCCATATGAAGAGCTTCTATTAAAAAACGGGGGTCTCCCATCCCTTCAATGTAAACGATGACCGCAGGTATAGTACCCAGCATCAGCTCCCGGTAGATGATATCCCCGCTCTGCCCGAACCGGATCTTCATGTTTTCTATGAACTCTGAGATGAGAATCGGCAGCGCTTCTTGTAAACCTTCCTTGCGGGTTATGTTCTGCATCCTATACACGACTCCTCGTTTGGTACTCAAGATGAGCTCTGCCTTACCTCGGACCGTACGACCATCCTGAATCTTTTTCTCTACTGTTCCCGGAGTTGGATATATTATACTTTTTGCCGCTTTAACATCCGATCGTTATAGGCCATAACAAAAAAAAACGATCCGAGTATGTATGACTCGAATCGTTCTAAACGCAATCTGTCAGGTTTCTTACTCCCTGGATTCAATCTCTTTCCGGAGGCGTGCAATCATGTCATCGATAGCGCTCTCCCCAAGCTCACCCTCGCCGCGCTTGCGTACCGCTACCAGGTCCGAGTTCATTTCTTTCTCCCCCAGGACAAACGTGTAGGGCGTTTTCAGCAGACCGGCTTCACGGATTTTATACCCCAGCTTTTCGTTCCTGATGTCAACCTCCACCCGTACGCCTGCATGCTCCAGACGCTTCTTCACCTTAAGGGAGAAATCGATATAGTGGTCTGACACCGGAATAAGCATCACATGCACGGGAGCGAGCCATAGCGGAAATGCCCCGCCGTAATGCTCTGTAAGAATCCCGATAAACCGCTCGATGGAGCCGAATACCGCGCGGTGAATGACAACCGGCCGATGCTTCTGGTTATCCTCTGCGATGTAGGACAGATCGAACTTCTCAGGGAATTGAAAATCCAACTGGATGGTACCGCATTGCCAGCTTCGCTTCAGGGAGTCGAGGATGTGAAAATCTATCTTCGGTCCATAAAAAGCGCCATCCCCTTCATTTATCCGATAAGGCAGCTTCTGTTGATCCAATACCTCCTGCAGGGATGATTCCGCCTGCTCCCATAACTCATCAGAGCCCATGGAGTCTTCCGGTCTAGTGGACAGTTCAATCGTATAATCAAAGCCAAAGACTCGGTATACCTGACTAATAAAGTCGATCACCTGTCCAATTTCATCATGGATTTGATCAGGTCTTACAAATATATGCGCATCATCCTGACAGAACGTACGGACCCGCATCATGCCACTCAGCGCTCCTGAATATTCATGGCGATGCACCTGACCGAACTCGGACAATCGAATGGGAAGCTCTCTGTAGGAATGCAGCGAGTTTTGGTAAACCAGCATATGACCCGGACAGTTCATGGGTTTCATTACATACTCCTGCTCATCCACCTTCGAAAAGTACATATTATCCTTGTAGTGGTCCCAGTGACCGGACATCTCCCACAGGCGCTTGTTCATCATCAGCGGAGTGCGAACTTCGTCATAACCGCGGTGGAATTGAAGCTCTCTTGCAAATTGTTCCAGCTCGTTACGGATAATCGTTCCTTTGGGTAAAAAGAAGGGCATTCCCGGCGCATCATCCGAGAACATAAACAGTCCCAGCTCTTTGCCTAGCTTGCGATGATCCCTCTTCTTAGCTTCTTCAAGCAAGAAGAGATGCTCTTCGAGCTGCGCCTGCTTGGGGAACGCCGTTCCATATATTCGCTGCAGCATCTTATGATCCGAGTTCCCCCGCCAATAAGCTCCGGCAACACTCATCAATTTGAATGCCTTGATTCTGCCAGTCGAGGGCAGATGCGGCCCTCTGCACAAATCAATGAACTCTCCCTGCTCATAAACCGAAATGATTTCCTCCTCCGGCAAGCCAAGGATGAGCTCCCGTTTGTAAGGGTCGTCACTGAATAGTTGTTCCGCTTCTTCACGGCTAATTTCTCTTCGAATAATCGGTAAATCTTCCTGGACAATCTGCTGCATCTCCCGCTCGATGGCAATCAAATCATCGGTTGAGATCGAATGCTCCAGATCCATATCGTAATAGAAGCCGTCTTCGACAACCGGTCCCACTCCGAGGTAAACGGGCTTGCTGCCATACAAACGTTTAACCGCCTGAGCCATCAGATGAGCTGTGCTGTGCCGGTAAATGTTCAGTCCGTCCTCTGAATCCAGGGTCACAATACGTACTTCCGCATCCTCACAAAGTTCGTAATTCAAATCCACGAGCCTGCCATTTACTTTTCCTGCGACTGCACTTTTCCTCAGCCCGGAATGAATGGATTCCGCGATTTGTTTCATCGTCGTTTGTGCGGGATACTCCTTTTTACTTCCGTCTGCTAATGTTACTGTGATTGACATGGTTATCCCTCCATCAAATTTAGATTGAACGCAAAAAAACACACGATCCCCAAAGGGACGAGTGCGTTCGGCTCGTGGTTCCACCCTCATTTGATCCAGACCTGCAGCGCTGTGTGGCCGCGTGCTCATCGGATCCTCATTAAGACATCCGGTAACGGGGATGATTCGGTGTTTTCTACTGCCCTGTCCATAAGTAAACCTATAACTCAAGGGTTCAAAAACACAGCTACAAAGGGGTAATTCATGAAGCAAGCACGGAAGAAGCTTTCACCAATCACTTCTCTCTCTGGGCAGGTCGTTTCAAGAATCATGTCTTTGATGGTTGCTGATAGTAAAGTACTATAAGTCAGTTCTTTCCAATTGTCAATCATTCACTTTTCACTTTTCATTGACCATTTAACCAGATATCCAATACCTAAACCGACAAGAACCCCGGGCAACGCACTGCCCAGCGCTAATCCAATACCAGCCCCGATAATGACACATGCGTAAATGATGATATCTCCCTTGTTCAATCTTTCCAGCTCCCTCTTGTAAGTATTTGATCCCTCATATTCCTTGAACCAAATACAGTTTACAAGATGACGCCGCGTCGCTTTCAAGCCTTAATTTTATGAAAAAAATGAATTTCATCCTAAATGAAGCCGTAACTCTAGATGAAAAAAAAGCCGCTGCATCCAGCGACTTTCTCGCACCTCCACGACTCTGTATCCATCCCGCTACAAAGCGAATTCAACAAGGTACTGCTCACAAATGGCTTCATATCCCAGCGACTGATATAGCCGCACCGCGTTTAGGTTGTGCTCCAGAACATTCAGATACACGTCTGAGGTGACTGCTCTCCCTTCGTGGGTCAAGGCTGCAGATACCTTTTTCCCGTATCCTTGCCTTCTCCACGCAGGTTCCGTTCCTATATTTCCCAGTTCGACATAATCCTCGCTGTAGATATGGTACCCGCCAACCGCGATCAGCTCCTGATCATGCACTACGCCGTAAAAAGGATTCTGCAATTCCTCTCTTGCAAAAGCCATTGTGTCCAGCTCTGTCATTATCGACTCGATCTGCTCAAAATATGACGGCCCTAAACGAAACACAGCCTCGTCCTGTGACGGCAAATCTCCGGGATGCTGGTGTTTCATCAACCAAATTCCCTTGGGAGGTTTCGTAACATCCATCTTTAAGCTAAGATGCGCCCATCTGTCCTTACTCACAATAAAACTTCCAACTGCACCGTCGGGTATACCCAATTCTTGCTTCATTAGGGCAAACACTGGCTGAGGCCGGAAGGATTTCTGTACTGGATAAACCGAAAAGGCATAGAAAGGCAGTCCTTTCAGAAAGGCTGCCACTCCCAGCAGCTCCCCATGTTCCGAGTAATGCCCGTAATGAACCGTATGCTTTTTCCGGAACGTAAGGTAAGAATAATACAAAAAATGCTGTTCTCTATTTATAGATGCCAGGATAATTTCCAGTTCTTCAGAGAAAAGTCTGCGAATCATTGAGTCGTCTCCCTGTCTCAAAAGAAGTCCAGGAGATAGGTTTGCCCTGCAGGAATCATCGATTCCAATTGGGCTGCTGCTGCTGGGTTTCCAGTTAGCCGATGGATGGCATGTAAAGCCTGTGGCCTTTTGTATCCCATAAAGAGTGCAGACAGACTCTGAATATCAGTGGACAGATCAACCGGACCCTCGTAATCTAAAGGAAGCTCCAACAGCTTCGCTCTCCCCTCTTCATTGACCGACAGCTTCCACAGACCCGCATTCCAAGGTGCTGCAGGATCTTCCACCTCCACGGTCAACTCAGCTGCATGATGAGCTTGCGCTTCGAAAGCGTACTGCTCAACGAAGGATTTCAAATCCACGATACGCGCCATGAAGTAAGGGATAATCTCCTGCGTAATCCGCGGATCTGGCAGCATGAACGGCAGCTGATCATCCATGGGCACCATCACCATGTTGACTTGTTCAATCCTGGAATCATGGTTGGCAAAAAAAGTCCATAACGCGGTTCGCGCTTCTTCATTCAGGTAAACAAACTCGTCACACACAAGTTCTTTGTCTTTTAACTCATATAACGCATATCCCGTCGGCTTGCCTTCGGCAGAGTAATACACAACGCTATGTCCATCACCCTGCAGGACAAATCTTTTCCACCAACCTTCATCGCGCACAAGGGTACCGTGATATCGGCTAACATAGGCTTGATATATGCCATCCAGCGTAGGGATATCGTCTACGCCTCTGACAATCCGGCCAGGCATCTCCGCTTTGCGCGGGAATTTAGCTGCCGGGATGACATACTTCTTATACTCTGCGAAAAGTTCCCATCCGAATTTACGATAAAACGGGATTGAGAACGGATGCAGGAAGGACAGAGTCTGGCCGTTGTTCTTCATCTCCTGCAATGCATGCTTGAGCAATGTAGATACATGTCCCTGTCTGCGGTTCTCCGGCCATGTAGCCACGCCGGCAATACCGCCCATATCAAGAATCTTCCCTTGCATATAAACCTGCAGCGGAATGATGGTCAGCTTCGCTTGCAGTTCTTCCCCATCAAAGATCCCCCAGAATCGTTCAGGCTTAAAATGCTTAAGAGAGGACTCTCTTTGCTCAGGCGTCAGCGTATATTGAAAGGCATATTCGGATAATTTCGTACTGATTTCAAATTCATCAGATCTCAATTGTCTAAGTTCCATCACAGTTTCACCTCAACCGATTATATTTTATGTAATCTGGTTAGCAGTCTACCTGCCTTGCAATTCTTTGGTCATAAACACACTGTTCGGGTCTTCTGTATAATCCGAGAAAGGCTCGCCATATTGAAATCCGAAGCTGGCATAAAGTCTTCTTGCCGGTTCAAATGCATCCATGGACCCCGTTTCCAAACTGATCCTCTTATAACCGCGGCGCTCCGCCTCTTCTATGATGTGCTCAAGGAGTCGTCTGGCAACGCCCTTTCGCAAATGGGAGGTTGACGTCCGCATGGATTTGACTTCGCCATGTGTACCGTCAAGCTCTTTAAGTGCTCCGCAGCCCATTAATTCATCGTGCTCCCACAGGCTCCAGAACGTAATTTCCGGCTGCTTCAATTCCTCAAGATTCAGAGCATGTATGCTTTCCGGTGGGGAATGCTCTGTCATTCCCTGCAGATGTTCACTCACCAATTGGATAATTGCGGATCCTGTAAGATCATCGACTTTTATTACCATGGGCCCACTCCTAAACTTCGTAGAAATAAAATGCAATGATATCCATAATGTGGATATGTTTAAAACTTATTCTCTATAATACTAATATAGCATCGTGAATTACTTCAAGATACTCATGACAGCTAAAGTAATCATTTTTCGAACAAACTTTTTGTAAGCTACTTGACAAAGTTAACCGACTAAGATTATTATTAGCTCATGCAAAAAGCAAACACATCACGAAAAAATAAATCAAGAACAATTCGGGAGGTAAGATCATTGTCAAAATTAAATATCGGTATTATTCTAGGTAGTACTCGTCAAGGACGTTTAAGTCCACAAGTGGGTGAGTGGGTAAAAAACATCGCGGATCAGCGTGGAGACGCCAATTATGAGATCGTGGATATCGCTGACTACAAACTTCCTTTGTTGGGCGAAGAGGATGCTACTGAACAAGCAACGGCTTGGAATACGAAACTTGCCAGCTTGGACGGCTTTGTATTTATCGTCCAAGAATATAATCACAGTATTTCAGCCTCTTTGAAAAATGCGCTCGATTACGCTCGTGAGGCATGGAACGACAAGGCTGCAGGTATCGTAAGTTATGGATCTGTTGGTGGCGCTCGTGCTGCCGAACATTTGCGTGGAATCCTGGGCGAGCTGTCTGTAGCGGATGTTCGCGTTCACCCTGCTCTGTCCCTCTTCACTGATTTCGAAAATCCATTTACACCTGAAATGGCCTTTAAGCCAGCTGATCTGCATCTTGTAAACCTTAACGGTATGCTGGATCAAGTGCTTGCTTGGAGCGGAGCACTGAAAACGTTGCGTTAATCTTTAATCCTGAAGTAAAAAGCGAGGCCCGGAGATTTATCGGGCCTCGCTTTTTGTTGTTATGGCTTAAGAGGAATTGTCATTTCCAGATCCTTCAGATAGGTTTTATCGCCATAGCTGTTCTCTCCTTGGCCGATAACGCTCCAGTCCTTATTGTTTACGGTGAGCGTAAACGGCTTGATGGTAATGGATTTAGGAGTTCCCTTAACCGGGCTGAACAGCTGATCGATATGGTACTCGGTTAGTGGTTTGCTGTTAAAGTAATCGAATTTTCTAGGAGTCAGAACGTTGCCTTGGTCATCTACCAGCTCATAATAGACCATGCTTGCACTGTAATTGCCCTCCTGCTGTGAAGATGCCGGCACGGCGCCCTTACTGTCCAGCACCAGGCGAGTCGACACGGGGGACATATCCAGCTGCTTGACGGTATAACTGAACTGCCCATCTGATTTCGAAACATTCGGCTTCAGGACAACAGATTTATTAGTGACACTCACAGGAATTGTGAAGTCAAAGCTCTCGTCTACCCGGGTAACACGGGTCTGAATGGTCAACTCAAACTGATCCGGCAGCTGCAGATCTTTAGTAAGCTCAACGACATACGTATTCTCCAGTCTCGGGTGGTCTCCGAAGACTCCTTCGCCCGATTTCACTTCCTGTCCGTTGACCAGAATTTTGGGTGTTTCAATGTATCCCTTCATCTGATCTTCCTTAGCAACCTGCCTCGACTTGATATAATCGCTATCGGGATTTCCAATGATCTTTGCACCCTCAGCTAAGTACGGCGAAGCTGTATTCGGCAAATCTACCCCATCACGCTCCAGAACAAAGGATAGACGGGTGCCATCATACAGTAAGTCAGCTACCTTCAATGTTACACCCTCGTGAGTAACACTCAGGTTAGGCTCCGATATGATCCCTTGTTGTATAGCTGCATCGACAGCCTCATGGCTCGTTCCTTCAAAAAGCAGGCCAATCATAGGAATTTGCTTAAGGGTTGCCGCCATCGCCGGCGATACGAACCCCGTGCCAATCACGGTCCCCCCTAGTACAGCTGTAACAGATGCAACGAGTAATGTCTTTCTTAATACATTCGGTTTTTGTTTGGTTGATACTCTTGTCATGTCACGATCTCCAATCTGATTCATAATTTGATAACTCATACTCTGCTTCGGAAAATTGGATTCACGAACCATTTGTTCAATTGCATCCATCTCAGCGAATTCCGTTTGTTCCGGCAACTGTCTCATGTGCCACCGCTCCTTTTTGGCTTATTCGGTCCATCAGTTTATGGCGTAAGCGTTCATACTTCTTCCGTACCGTTGCTGATTTGAGTCCCATAATCTCGCTTATTTCCTCGAAGGTATACTGTTCTACGGCCTTCAATAGCAAGATATGGCGCTCTTCGGCTGTAAGGTAAGTCAACAGCTCGTACACAACCGACTCGTGCTGAGATATTTGCATTACCGGCTGCTGCTCTTTACAATGCTCGATCAGGTTGAGAAAACGGCTCTGCTTCTTCTTGATATTGATTAGATGATGATAGGCCATTTTGTACAGCCATGCAGAGAAGGATACTTGCCTCTTGTACTGATGAAGATGTTCATAGGCACGAATGAAAATTTCCTGTACGGCATCCTCAGTCTCCGCATGATTCTTCAGAATATAGTAGCAGTATGTGTACATCTGCCGTTCAAACTGGATAATGATCGCATGATAGGATTGTTTATCTCCTGCTTGGATCTGTTCTATGACCGCTTCAATGGCGTTCCGTTTTCCTTCCGCTTCCCCGGGGATGGTTGGCTGCAAGCGAGCTCACCTCCTTCTTTGTTTACCTATATAACAATCCCAACTTGCTATTTTGTGACACGACTTTATATTCATGAGCTGCATGATCATAGATTCATCCGTCACAATAAAATGAACCCGCCATCATATGATGGACGGGGCCTGCCGGATTAGAGCCTATTTTGGGCATATTCTGCATGACAGCACAGCTACAGCTTTGGATAATTCTTAACATAATTTAAGAATCGTTTCGTAGCCGGGGACATTTCTCTCATAGAGCTAACCGCAATCCCCAGTGAGCGAAAATAGGACTCCTGCAGCTCAACTAGGCGTATATTGCGTCGTTGCCCGCGCAGGACCAGTTCCGGAAGAATACTGATGCCAAGCCCCTTCTCCACCATGGCCATAATGGCATAATCATCTCCAACGGTATATTTAATATCCGGCTTCGTTGAGGCTCTCTCCAATACGCGATTCACATCATCGTCGGAGCCTTTGCTGGGCATGATAAACGGCTCATTCTCAATCTGAGATAAACGAATCGAGGCCTGTGAGCTAAGAGGGTGCTCCATGGGCAGCAGCACCAGCATCGGATCTTGATGCAGCGGCATCGCATCGAATACATCCCACGTTGGAAGCGAGAGAAAGCCGCAGTCAATCCTGCCCTCTGCGATCCAATCCTCAATCTCCCGATAGTCTCCTTCTGCCAAACGAATCTCGATATGGGGATAATCCTGTTGAAAATCCTTAATAATACTCGGCAGCCAGTGCACAGCAACACTTGTGAAGGTTCCTAGTATGAATGGTACCCAGTTCGATTCCATGAAGTGGAGGCCACTTTTTGATCCAGATGCTCATTCCACTTCAATATTTCCCGTATCGTCTTTACAATCTCCTCGCCATTGGTCGTCAGCTTCGTTCCAGAACGGCTGCGAATCAACAGCGTGAAACCAAACTCATCCTCCAGGCTGTTGATCATATGACTGACACCGGACTGCGTAAATCCCATCGCTTCGGCGGCTTTTGTCAGGCTTCCCAGCTCGACAACCTTCATCAATACTTTAAATTTATTCATGCTCAAGGGGGATTCCTCCAGATGGATATTCCATTAGATTTACTCATGTTTATCATAAGAAACATTCGTTTTACTTGTCTATTGTACGTGAGTATACTGATTCTGTTCAATCATTAGAAGGAGGAAATAGACTTGAAACCGCTGAAGGCCGATCTTATGATTTTGTTTATCACCATTTGTTGGGGCTCGTCCTATCTTTTTATGAAAATGGGACTGGATACACTAGGAGAATTTAACTTGATTGCCCTGCGATTTGGATTGGCCTTTATACTTGCAGCAGCCATTTTTTACCCCCGCTTGCGCCAGGTTAACTTGAGGACCATTCGTTATGCCATGCTTCTGGGCTCTATCTTGTTTATTATGTTCACAGCGCTTACCTTTGGCTTGAAGACAACGACAACATCCAATGCTGGATTCCTGATCAGCTTAACGGTAGTGTTTGTACCCTTAATACATACGTTCCTATTTAAGAAGAAAATAGAGAAGAAACTGATCGCCAGTATCCTGTTGGCTTTAACAGGTATTACCCTCCTGACGATACAGCTTCCTTTTACGTTTAAAATCGGAGACCTGTTCTGCATAGCGGCGGCATTATGTTACTGCCCTTCACATCAATGTGGTAAGCTCGGCCGCACAGAAGGTCGATACACTTAGCCTTGGCATTCTGCAGCTCGGATTTACCGGCTTGTATGCGTTTGTCATGTCGCTTATCTTGGAAACTCCGGTATTGCCAAGCACAACCCATGGATGGATCGCTATCCTTGTGCTCAGTGTGGTCTGCAGCGCCTTAGGCTTTATCCTCCAGACTATCGCCCAGAAGTACACAACCGCTACACGAACCGGACTCGTATTCTCATTGGAGCCTGTGTTCGCAGCCATGTTCGGATTCTGGTTTGCTCATGAGATCATGAACTCCGTTCAGTACTTTGGCGCAGCGCTTGTGTTTCTTAGTGTTGTCATAGCGAGTGTTGAAGTGAACACGTTGAAGCGTTCCAACATGAGGAACAGACCCCGTATTAAGAAAGAAAACACTGCCGCTTAAGCAAGGACCTCTCTTGATTTATGCTGCAATCATGATAGAATAGCAAAAAAACCTTGACTTCTTATGCAAAAATCTATATCTTTATATCACGGCTTAACTGATGACGATATCAGTTATGCAGGAACGTGATTAAAGGGGAGTAGCTGTCACAGCAGAGTCGTCATTACGGGATAATTCCCCGGCTTTGTTGGCAACTTTACGTTGTTTGCGAGACCTTTACCACACACACTGTGGTGAAGGTCTCTTTATTATTAGAGACCTTCACCTGCCGGTGGAGGTCTTTTTATGCCTTCAATACTACAACAAGGAGGAAGTTGCATGGAGCTTTTATTGGAGTATGGGTGGGTACTGTTAGTACTCATCGCACTGGAAGGATTGCTGGCGGCAGATAATGCGCTTGTCCTTGCCATTATGGTAAAACACTTGCCAGAAGACCAGCGTAAGAAAGCATTGTTTTACGGATTGCTCGGAGCTTTTGTATTCCGTATAGGATCGCTGTTCTTAATCTCGTTCCTGGTAGACGTATGGCAGGTACAGGCCATCGGCGCACTTTATCTTCTCTACATCTCGATCAATCACACCCTGAAGCACTTTATCAAAGGTAAGAAACCGACAGAAGATGCTAAGCCGAAGCCGGACAAGCCTAAGAAACAATCCGGATTCTGGATGACCGTATTCAAGGTTGAAGTGGCAGATATCGCGTTTGCCGTCGATTCAATCCTCGCAGCTGTCGCACTGGCTGTAGCATTGCCGGCAAGCGGACTGCCGAATATCGGAGGTCTGGACGGAGGTCAATTCATCGTCATCTTCCTGGGCGGATTTATCGGTTTGATCATTATGCGTTTTGCTGCCTCCTACTTCGTCAAGCTGCTTCAGCAGCGCCCGGGACTTGAAGTTGCAGCATTTCTCATTGTAGGCTGGGTCGGAGTCAAGCTGGCTGTCATCACCCTTGCCCACCCTGATGTCGCCCTCATCGATCATCACTTCCCAGAGAGCTCAATTTGGAAAGCATCGTTCTATATTGTTCTTGTTCTGATTGCCGTCATCGGATGGTTTGGTTCATCGAAACAAGAAGTACAGGATGAGGATAATGCAATTAAAGAAGTGGAAGACCAACAACCTGGAAAAACATTTCAAGGATAATTCGTTTCAAGGTATAGGAACCAAAAGATTATAGACCCGAAAAACCTAAAAGGCGATTTGCAAACGGTGCTGACCGTTCACAAATCGCCTTTTTTTCATGCCTAGATGGTTAATTGCATATGAGACAAACTCGCATAAACGCCCTTGCGGGCAATTAACTCTTCATGTGTGCCCACCTCTTCAATCCCATTCTGGGACAATACCACGATTCGCTGTGCATTCCGGACAGTTGACAAGCGATGTGCGATCACAAGCGTTGTTCGGTTATCACTCAGTCGTTCCAGTGAATCCTGAACCGCTCTCTCGCTTTCATTATCCAGAGAACTGGTCGCTTCATCAAAGATAAGGATCGGCGGGTTCTTCAAGAACACGCGGGCGATGCTCAGCCGCTGCTTCTGTCCGCCGGACAATTTAACGCCGCGCTGTCCGATATCCGTATGATACCCGTCAGGCAATGCCATGATAAAATCATGGGCATTCGCTTTTTTCGCCGCTTCGATGATCTCATCCATGCCGGCCTCCATGCTGCCATAACGGATATTATCGGAAACGGACCCGGCAAACAAGAACACATCCTGCTGGACCATGCCGATATGCTTCCTTAATGAACGCTGCGTGATATCCCGGATATCTCGTCCGTCCAGTAAGATACGGCCTTCATTCACTTCATAGAAACGGGGAATTAAGGAACATAACGTCGTTTTTCCGACTCCCGAGGGGCCTACTAATGCAACGTATTCCCCGGCTTCGATATCCAGGGACACATGATTCAGCACGTACCCATAGTCCTCTTTGTACTTGAAGCTGACGTCCTGAAACGTCACACGCCCCCGAACTTGCGTAATCTCCGCGGCATCAACGGAATCCTCAATATCCGGCTCCACCTCCAGAATCTCCATAAACCGGTCAAATCCGGTGATTCCCTCCTGATACAGCCTTGCGAAATTAACCAGTCTCTGGATCGGCTCGATCAGGATGCCGATACAGAGGAAAAAAGTCAGCAAATCGGCAAGCGCTAGCTTGGCATCAACAATCGCTGCTCCACCAAACACAATGACAGCTATCGTAATGAGTTGGGTAAAACCGACCAACCCTTCGTGAAAGTACGTTTCACTCTTGTATCCTTCCCTTCGGCTGTCGACAAAACGCCCGTTCGCATAGGCAAACTTCTTCTTCTCCACCAGTTCATTCGTAAACGACTTCACCACGCGGATGCCGGATAAGGAATCCTCCACCTGTTCATTGATATCACCGATACGATCCTTGCTTACACGCAGCGCAATATTCATCTTCTTGTTGAAATAAAAAGCAAACACAGCCATGAACGGTAGAAAAAGAAATACGATCAGGGTAAGCTTCACATCAATATACATTAGAATGATGAATGCCCCAAGGAACTTCAGAATGGAGATCACGATATCTTCAGGTCCATGATGGTACAGTTCCGTAAGCGACAGAATGTCATTGGTGGTGCGGGTCATGAGCTGTCCTGTTTTGTTCTCGTCGTAAAAGCTAAACGACAACTTCTGAAAATGGTCAAACAGTTCCCTTCTCATGTCACTCTCCATATAAGCCCCCATCATATGCCCTTTATAGGAAATGAACATATCGCACAAGGTATGGATGATGACCATGGCCAGCATGACAGCCCCCACCGTATAGATTTGGCTCAGCGGATGGGGCGAATTTCCTTCTAACACGTTGATGGTGATGTATCTTATACATAGTGGAAGCATCAATGTTATGGCTGAGACAACAAAGGCGCATGCCAAATCAACACACAATAACCCCAGATAGGGTTTATAGTAGGACAAAAATTTCTTGGTTCGAGAATTCAAATACATCTCCTCCATTATAGTGGAGGGTTACTTATTCATGCCCCTCCAAATGTGATTCATGGTGACGTCCTTTGTTTTTCTCATCGATAACACCCTTCCTTTTACTTGATAGTTCCATCTTACTCCGAAGCGGCCGTAATCCGGAGTGTAAGAATCATTTATAATTAAAAAATCCCCTCTGGGTAAGAAAAAAGCAGGCTTGGATCCCTGCCCAAGCCTGCTTTAGTATGTTCAAATTCTTCGATTCCAGCGCTCCGCAAGCAGCTCTCCGTTCAGGCCAGCGGCGGCTATCGAGCCCGACGAGGCAGCTGCAATGGCCTGGTACATCTCCGTTGCTGCATCTCCGGCACTATAGACACCAGGCACGCTGGTTTTACCATATGCATCAACGACGATGCTTCCGGCTTCATTGAATTCGCAGCCGATGGATGCAGGGAGATCCGAGCCGGACACCAGCTTCGGCGCAAAGAAGATGCCTGTGCAAGGGATGCGGGTTCCGTCCTCCAGCACAACCTGCTCCACCATTCCGCCGCTCGATTCAATAGACTCGATCGGGGCGTTGAATACGGGAATGTTATGCTGCTTAAGCTCTTCACGCTGCTCTTCCGTCCATTCATCGGGACCGTTGGTGCAAATTGTATATCGTTCGCTCCATCCTGCGATCAATTTGGCAAAGTGAAAGGCTCCCGCACCATTGGAAATCACGACCAGCGGCTGATCTCGCAACTCCCAGCCATCACAATAGGGGCAGACAAATGCGCTTTTTCCATATACGTCAGCCAACCCGTTGATGTCGAGTGGGGAATCTTTTTTGCCAACGGCGAAGAGCAGCTTTTTACTGCGGTATATCGTTCCCTGTCCCGTTGTAATCTGAAAATCACCGTCAACGCCAGTAACGGCTGCAGCTGTATCCTCAACAAACCGGACCGAAGGATAAACGCTAATCTGTTCCTTGGCAATTCTCCGAAACTCGCTTGGACTAATACCGTCCCGGGTCAAAAAACCATGCGTCTCACGAGTAACCTTGTTTCGCGGCCTGCCTTCATCAATCACTACCACCTGTTTTCTTGCTCTTCCCAATACTAATGCCGCGCTTAATCCGGCTGGTCCGCCTCCAATAATAACTGCATCATACATGGGTTCACTCATCTAGTAACGCCACCTTCCTGGATTCCTAATATCCATAATTAGAGTGCAAGAAGTCACAACTTCTTGCTTGTTTATCAATCTTGCCAAGCTGGGTTCGACAATTATAGACCCACAGTGTCTATTATAGACAATAAAGATCCGCAATACAAGTGATTTTTCTGGACAAGGGTTTCTTCCATTATTTCACGTAAACACCATAGTCCAATACCACATTCCCCTTCTCATCGGGTGTCGTGAAGCGGGGATGATGATAACGCTCGAAGAACCATGCATTCGCCCCCTGCTGCCAGCCTTGTTCCGCGATTTTGGCCATGCATAAGTTATGAGGGTCCATGCCGTACAGCTCTCCGTTATCTGCATTGCCGTATAACCAGCACACGCCTACATCGCCTTCTGCCAGATCCTCGTACTGGTACCCGTCAGGAGCCGCCGTGTTGATCGGGAAGAGCATGCCGATCCAATACTCAAACCGATCCCCATTCATACGCATAAGGCCGTAAGAAGAGCCCTCGGATTCCGGCAGCGCCCCGAGCTTTCCGATTTCTTCGAACCAGCCATTGAGGAACCACTCCGCCCATCGCCCCGCAAAGCTTCCTGCTGCATCTCGGTCCTCATCGCCATACCGTTTGCCGATCAAGCGTGCTGATGGAACATGTTCTTTGTACACCCTGGTCACTTCTGCTGCCACTGTCCTCTACCTCCTGAATTTGGTTTCCCTCTGACATTAACTATGTAATTCGGGAGCATCGAAGGAAATCCTGCACATCCTGGGCGCAAACTCAACACTCACTGAAATAAAGCTTGAACACTTCCCGCAAAGCATGTCACAATAAGCAGTGTAAGCATATTCAAACCGATTAGGAATGGGAGGCATTTCATCATGAAAACGATTAAGCTTGGAAGCAGTTCACTCGAAGTACCTGTTGTAGCCGTTGGTTGCATGCGAATAAATTCATTGGAAAAAGCAGAAGCCGAGCGCTTCGTGCAAAGCGCGCTGGAGGAAGGAGCCAACTTCTTCGATCATGCCGATATCTATGGCAGCGGTGCTTGCGAAGAGATTTTTGCAGATGCCATACATATGAACGCAGAGATCCGCGAGAAGATCATTCTTCAATCCAAATGCGGGATTCGTCAGGGCATGTTCGATTTCTCCAAGGAGCATATCCTGGACTCCGTGGATGGAATTTTGAAGAGACTGAAGACCGATTATCTTGATGTGCTTCTCCTTCACCGTCCGGATACACTTGTTGAGCCCGAAGAGGTTGCTGAAGCCTTTGACAAACTCGAAAGCTCCGGCAAAGTGCGCCATTTTGGTGTATCCAACCAGAACCCGATGCAAATTCAGTTACTGGAAAAAGCCGTGAAGCAGCCGCTCGTGGCGAACCAGCTGCAGCTCAGCATCACGAACACAACCATGATTCAAAGCGGTATCAACGTCAATATGGAGAATGATGCCGCTGTAAACCGCGATGGCAGCATTCTCGAGTTCTGCAGACTTCATGATATAACGATTCAGCCTTGGTCGCCTTTCCAATATGGTTTCTTTGAAGGTGTATTCCTTGGAAGCGACAAATTCCCTGAGCTTAATCAGAAAATCGATGAAATTGCGGAAAAATACAGCGTAAGCAACACAACGATTGCCATTGCATGGCTGCTCCGCCATCCTGCACATATGCAGCCCATTATCGGTACAATGAACATCAACCGTTTAAAGGACTGCATTAAAGCCGGCGATGTGACATTGACCCGTGAAGAATGGTATGCCATTTACCGTGCAGCAGGCAATATTCTGCCATAAATTCATTGCCAAACAGCCTCCTATCGACTGCGATAGGAGGCTGTTTCTATTATGATGCCGCGTTATGGGATGATGCAGCCTTGCGAGCTTTGATCGAGCTTAAACATACAGGTATCAGCACTAGCGCAAGCAATCCTCCTGCTATCGAGAGTGTCCCATAGCTGGTGCTCGCTACCACCATGCCGGATAAAGCTCCACCCGATGCTCCGGCTAAGGCAATCAAGACATCCACCGTTCCTTGTGTCTTGGCACGGGTGGAAGCAGGCGTTGCATCGATGAGCATCGCTGTACCGCTAATGAAGCCAAGGTTCCAGCCTAGACCAAGCAGGGCAAGTGCCGTTATGATGAGTCCCATGGATTCCGCAGGAGCTACTGCTGCGAGGATCCCCGAACATAACATCACGATTCCGGCAGTGACGGACATGGCAATCCGGCCGATTTTGTCCACAAGGAAACCCGTGAACAGCGAGGGCAGATACATTGCCCCGATATGGATTCCAATCACTAACCCGACGGCATTCAAATCATGGCCGTGATGTTTCATATGAACGGGCGTCATGGTCATAATGGAGACCATCACCACTTGAGTCAGTATCATCACACAGGCTCCAACCAAGATCCCCCGTGTATTTCGCTCGGATCTGTTCATAGCTTCATTCGAAGAATCAACGACGTTGCGGATGTTCGCCTCTTCTATCGCTTGGGCAATTCCATACGGGTCCGGACGCAGGAATAACAGAAGAATCAAACCTGCAAGAATAAAGGCTCCCGCAGCAAGAATAAACGGCCCTGCCAATGCAGGGACACCGATAGATTCCGCAACTCTGCCCATGACGCCGACCAGATTGGGACCTGCAACGGCGCCGAAGGTGGTCGATACCATCGCCATACTGACTGCTGCAGCCCGCTGTGAAGGTTTGGCCAGGTCAGTCCCTGCATAGCGGGCCTGCATATTCGTAGCGGTACCTGCTCCATAAATCAGCAGCGAAGCGAACAGCAGATAAATATTCTGATGAACAGCCGCGATAATGATGCCGATAGCTGCAACACCACCGGCGAGGAAACCGCTAGCCAAGGCCGGCCCCCTGCCCCATCGCTGGGTTAGGCGTCCGACAAACCACGCTCCAAGTGCCGAGCCTACTGTAATGAGAGCAACGGGGATTCCTGCGTAGCTGTCCGTCTTCAGCATATCCTGTGCCAGCAGGGCACCGACGGTTAAGCCTGCCGCAAGCCCTGCACCACCGAATATTTGCGATAGAATGACAACAATAAGTGTCTTTTTATATAGCTGCTCCTGCAGCTTCGGAGAACCCACATAACGTTGAATCGTTGGTGTTCGCTTATTTCCCGCTTCGGAAGATGAAGATTCTTGTGTCATCCCATTTCTCCTTTAGTAAGTAATCATGATGGAACCAGGTTAAATTCATATCCCTCATAAGCAAATTCTATTTGAAAACCGATGCGACGTGCAATCCCGTTTGAAGGCAGGTTCCCTTCCGAGCAATCCCAATAAGGGATGAAATCATGTCTCAAACAATGCTCTACCATAGCATAAACCGCACATTGCGCAAGTTTGTTCCCTCGATGTGATTCCATGGTCTTGATATCAAGGGCGTGTATATTCCGATATCTGAAACCGGTCATACACAAGCTTACGACCTGCCCATGATAAAGCACACAGAAACCCAGGCCGTTTTCCAAAAAATCTTCCTGGCTCTGCCAAAACTCCCCGATGGTTGCCTCAATCATCTCAAGATGCTGCATTGGATGATTCCGGAGCAATTCCATAGTCACTTGCTGAACTTCATAGTCCGCTCCGAGCTCGGGTCTACGAATGGAGCGAAAGTCTGCAGGATTCAGATTATACACATATTGATTCCAGCCCGCCAGATGCCGATCCGCAAAAAGCTCTTCTTGAAAAACTCGGTACCAGCTCGGATGGTCACCGAGACATTCAAACCACTCGACACCGAGTTCTACGGCTTGGGGTGTAATGATGGTATCGATATAAGCCCGAATTTCGTAATTGAATGCCGGATTTCCGGAATCCCCAACAAAATGAAAACCGTCTAAATTACCCTGCCATATCATGCCTGACCGTGGATGATCCACGTACATCAACGAATACCCTCCCCGGATTCATGCCTGCTATGTATGGCCTTACTCTCTAAGTTCGATACCCCCGATTCACTAAATTTCGGCATCGATGAAACTGTGCTGGTTCAAGTTCATGTATAAGCAATTGAATCACAATTCAAGGGAACAAACAGCTTTATTAAAATAAATCAGATGAACAATCTTCGGAATACGGCATGTTGTTTACATCAACTGCATCCATCCTCTTGTTCTTCATCTTCTGAGCGAATCACAGCCTCGCAATCGATCTTCCGGCCTGTCTGCCCGTAAAGAGACAGCCTCCGAGGAAAGTTCCCTCCAGCGCCCGGTATCCGTGCAAGCCTCCCCCTCCGAATCCCGCCGCTTCTCCGACCGCATAAAGCCCTGGCACAGGCTTGCCGGAGGCGTTCAACACTCGACCGGATAAATCCGTCTGCAGTCCACCTAAGGTTTTACGGCTTAGAATGTTCAGACGCACCGCAATCAACGGACCGTTGGCAGGATCCAGAAATTTGTGAGGCTTGGCAACGCGGATTAGACGATCCCCTATGTAGTTCCTTGCTCCCCGCAAGGCTGTAATCTGCAAATCCTTTGTGAATTTATTGTCCATCTCCCGATCTCGCGCAAGAACCTGTCTCTCCATATCTGCCAATTGAATGAGTCCGTGACCCGTAAGCTCGTTCATCTTGCTTACAAGCTCAGGCAACGTTCCCGCTTGGACAAAATCCTCTCCCCGATCCAGGAAGGCCTGCACCGGCCCCGGCGTACCGGCCCCTGCTCTTCCCAACACTTGACGTATGCTCTTCCCCGTCAAATCGGGATTCTGCTCTGAGCCGGACAGAGCGAATTCTTTCTCAATCACTTTTCGGGTTAAGATGAACCAGGAGTAATCATATCCTGTATCCTGGATCGCTTTGAGCGTTCCCAGTGTATCAAAGCCCGGAAAATTCGGTGCCGGGAACCGCTGCCCCCTTGCATCCAGCCAGAGAGATGAAGGACCCGGCAAGATCCGAATTCCGTGCATCGGCCAGACTGGATCCCAATTCTGGATCCCTTCCGTGTAATGCCACATTCGATCCCGGTTGACCATCCGGCCACCTGCTTGCTCGGCGATTCCCAGCATGCGTCCGTCAACATGAGCCGGGACACCGGAGAGCATATTTTGAGGTGCCTTCCCAAGCCGTGACGGCCATAATTGTCTGATCAACTCATGGTTGGCCCCAATTCCTCCACTGGATACAACAACGGCCTCTGCATAACACTCATATTCACCAATTACATCCCGCGAGCTTTTTTCGCCACGCAACACCGGGCTTGGGGCTAACACCGAGCCTTTGACACCCATCACCGCTCCATCATACGTCATAAGCTCATCCACCTGATGCCGGGGCCGATATTCAACCAGTCCTGAGCTTATAGCCTCTCGAACCCTGAACTCAAAAGGCTTGACAATTCCCGGACCGGTCCCCCACACAATATGAAAACGGGGAACGGAGTTGCCGTGTCCCTCTGCCAAATATCCCCCGCGCTCTGCCCATCCTACAACCGGAAAGAATCGTACGCCCAGGGAGTGAAGCCATGCCCGCTTCTCACCTGCCGCAAAGTGAACATAAGCCTCCGCCCACCTTCGACCCCATAGATCTTCGTCTTCATCCTGATCAAAACCAGCGGAACCAACCCAATCCTGCCATGCAAGGTCGCGGGAATCCTTGATTCCCAATCTTCGCTGTTCTGGTGAATCAACGAGAAATAGTCCGCCAAAAGACCACCATGCCTGCCCGCCAATGAAGCTTTCCGGCTCCTGATCAAGCAGCAGCACTTTCTTCCCGGCCTCAGCCATCTCTGCGGTTGCTACCAGACCGGATAGACCGGCTCCCACCACAATCACGTCATATTTCATGCATGCCCCCGTTCTTCAGCTTAAGCTGACTAATTCAAGTCATGTAGAAATCATATTCGTCGGTGCGTAAACGTTTTCCTGTAACAGAACCAAATAGTTTGCCAAGCCAAAACAGCTTGCTATGTAAGCCCGTACAATAACAAAAGAAACCCACACCGAGCAACCGGTGTGGGTTTCCGTATTCAATCATTAAACGCCGAATCCGAATCCGAATGCAGATACAATGATTACCAAGAGAATAAAGAGAACCAGTACTGCACCAACGGATCCGTAACCTCCGCCGTAACCGCCAACTCCATATCCAGCAACTTCACCCATTTGTCTAACCTCCTTTATTTTTCCGAACACCATATCCTATGCTCAATAATTCAAAGAGACTAGACTCTCGAGAAAAAAATAAAGCAAACGGGCTTTTGGAAGCGGCAGGAAATCCGATGTCATGAAAAAACCTTAATCCGCCAGCATTTTCTTCGCGAAACTGAGTACGTTCGACTTGGCGCTTTCTGCCCAGATGGTGTAGCGAATCTGACTTTCCTCATCTACCCAATCCAAATGATCTCTCCCTTTGGAGTCATCTGTATACACGCACTCCACTCCGTTGATGACGATGGTCTCTGTTTTCTCGTTTGGCTTCTCAGCCGGTACAGGAGTTCCGTTCATTGGCGGAGCCGGATGAATATAATTTGCAATGACATCCAATTTCACGCTGCCTTTCTCATAATTGAGAACAACTGCTGTTGCTTCATTCACGTCAGGTATTGCTTGGGTGTATAACGTTTTATTTCCTTTCGCGGCCTCTGCTTTCAGTTCCTTCTCTAACTTTTTATAGAGATCGGATGTTTTTTCCGGGCTCTTTAAGTATAGAACGGCATTTTGGAAGACATAGCCCTTGGGCAATACATTCGGTTTTGTCAGCGCGGGGGCGTCCATGGCCTTCGCCTTCTTCAAGTAATCAGAATACGTATCGTAAACAAAACCCTTGCTTGCAAAGTAAATTTGATCCAATGGATTATATTCTTTGTCGGCAGCATAGTATGCAACCATCTGACCCGGCTTAAGTCCTTTGGTCAGCTCATAAATTTGATCATCGAGCGAAGACGTCAACTTCTCTGATTTCACGGAAGAGGCTGCTGCAGGCTTGATCTTGGTCTGCGGTACCGTTGTGCTTGCTGCATAAGCATTAGCGGATCCGATCATCATCGTAGCGGCGAGAAATAAGGCAACTTTCATCTTGTTTTTCATCATGGTACAATTCGTGCTCCTTTCGGCGGCTAGGCCTTCTAAGTTTTTAAATACATTTCGTATAACGCCCAGCCGCGAATAAAAGGGACATTTTGTTAAAAAATCAGGGGGGATTCTTTATTCCGGCAGGAGACCGGCGGCAATTTTCGCAAAATCATCGTTGGACAGCGGATCCTTCGGGTCGTCCGTAATCACATACATCACTTCTTCATTGTCGCTGAGCCATGTTAACTTACGGTTCGCGGAAACAGAGTTGGAGGACAGGATCATTCCTTTTCCATTCACCGTTAGTTTTACAGCTTGCTCTGTAGGAACACCCGCCTTTGAGCCCTTTTCTCTGGCAAATGCGATGAAAATAATCCGGCTTTCGTCTTTTCGGTATTCCATCACCGTAGACGCAATCTTCGACCAAGAGACCCTTTTATAAAACAGCCCCTGTTCTTCATCAGACCTTGCAGCTTGCTCCTTGAGTTCATTCAGAAGGCTCTCATACTCTGGCGTGCCCCATACAGGTTCGTTCCTAATTTGGATTTGCCCCCGGTCAAAGAAGTACCCTGACGGGACATATTCCGGTTCTTGTAACAGGGGAGCTCCCTTCTCCTCGATTTCCTTGGCCAGATCGTTATAATTCGGATGCTGAATCGTTTTGTAAAAATAGTTCAGAGGATATTTCTTGGCGGATGAAGTCATGTGCCTGTCCTTGATATAATACACGGCCTGTTCTCCCGGCTTTAACCTCTTGCTCAGTTCTTCTTCCGTTTCCCTTTCACGTTTGGCATTATATTCCGATTCGGTGTATTTCCATGGCTTCATGGTAGTCAGTATGATTTCGCCTTCCTTGTTTTTGATCTGTATAAAGTATTGACTGGCGTAGACACTCATCGACGAAAGAATCAATATGGCAGATAGTGAGGCCATCATGAAGTATTTCCTCCGATTACGGAATCCCCTTCCCTGTTTCTTCTGATGAATTTGACGAACCTGGCGCATGATGGCAGGGGTTACGTCAATCTCATCCTCTACCGATTGCAATTCCAAACTTCTCAGCATTCGATCTTCGTCCGACTGTCCGTAATCTCGCATAACTCCGTGCCCCCCCTTCTCCTCCATCAACTTGATGACTTTCTGTTTCATGCGTGCATATTTTTTCTTCACTGCACTAAGATTCTTATCCAGAATCTGAGCGATCTCTGAGAACGGTTTATCTTCAAACACCCGCAGCACCAGCAGATTCCGTTCTTCAACCGACAGCTTGTTCATAGCATACTCCAGCGGTTCGCTGAACCATCGGCGCTCCAACGTTTGCTCCACGCTATCAGCATGCCCTGCCGGTTTCATAAGCCGACTTACCCGTAAACGCACGCGTCGCTTGCGAATCAGGTTGAGGCAATGATGATAGGCAATTTTGTACAACCATGACGAGAACGATACCTTCGCTTCATAAAGATGAAGCTTGGTGAAAGCCTTGATGAATATATCCTGGACAGCATCCTGCGCATCCTGTTTGCAGCCAAGCATTCGGCAGCAGTATATGTAGATCTGTTTTTTGTACGTTTCGACGATGGGCTCAAAGCAATCTACCTCACCGGCCTTAACGCGTCTCACACACTCCTCGATGTAATCCAATTCGAAGCCGCACCCCCGCGTACACCATATTTACGTTATATAACACCCCTCCTGCCGAAAAAGGGACATCTGCAATCAAAAAATAAAAAACAATCCATACCTTAAGTATGAATTGTTTTCATATAATGTCGATATTTTCTTTTTAATCGGAAATACCCGCCAGCGGCAGGCCCCCGGTCCCTTTTTCAAGGTACAATCAACTCCGTGAAAAGAGCTTCCTGCGTACGAGCACCAGTCCACCAGCCACGATGACCACCGCTGCGCCGATCCAGATCCACAGATTCATGCCCGCTTCCTCCGCTGCGACCACGTCGGCTTCGGCCGTATTCGCTCCATAGAGTATCGCTTGCTCTCCTTCCACCACTTGAACTTGATCACGTCCAAATTTCTCGTAGAGGAAGTTGGCATGCTCTTCATTGTAAGGCGTAATGCCAACTTCCACCTTATCTCCTGCTGCAACCGTGTGGGTTACAGTAAAGCCCTCCCGTGAAAGCTCCTCTTGGCCTGCTCCGGCAACATAATCATCGATTTCCGCTTGTTTATCATCCAGGCTCTCATCAGCGGCGGACACGATATGCATGGACGCGGACATCACGCCATTCGGCGCAGCCGCAGCATTGCCTGCCCCTGCCATGAGCAAGACACACCCCAGCATCATGAGCTTAACCCATTGTTTTATATAATCCTTATTCATTTTTCACTACCTCCTGATTATCTCTGGTTTATGGCCTATGATCTTTCTGCTTAACAGGCTCCATGGATCGTGCAATGCGAAGAGCTTCCTTAGCGCTCACAAGCCCTGATATCGTGAAGTGAATATCATCCGTGTACCAGTGAAGCTCAACATTCGGTGTGATTAATCCGTCATCCTGCAACGGTTCACCTGCGATCAGGTAACCAGCGGCACCGTTCACATCGACGGTTTCATCGAAATGCTGCGGCATGCTTGAATTCGCGCCTTTGTCAGCAAATAAACCGAAGGAACGCTCACCTGCTGTATAACTGAATACGGCCGCTCTTACCGCTTCGTTCGGTCCCGTCACTGAAATTTGCTGAAGGGAGAAACCCTCCGGAATATAGGACGGGACGCCGAGCTTATCGCCAAATGCCTGGCCCGCCTCTTCATAACTGCCAAGGATTCGCGGCTCGTCATTATAGCCAACTGGCGGATCATCGATTGGAGAGTCAGGGTCCATTAGGGTTACAGGCGGATCCTGATCTAATGGAGGAGATCCCGGAGAATTGGAAAAATCGGGCTCAGCAAGGAACAGACATAGTCCGATGAATATCGCGGCCGCTGTTGTTCCGGCGAACCACCGATGATTTCTCATTCTCATTCTTGTTCTACGCACCGGGCTCTCCTCCTGCAGGTTCGCTTCATGCTGGATACGCTGATTCACCTTTTCGCACATATGTGAATCAAAGTGAAGATTGCTGAACAGCATTTCATCCGCTTCGCTTTTCACAAGGTCTCGAAGTTTGTCCTCCTGAGATGTCATAACGCGAGTCCCTCCTTTGCCAGGTATTCGCCCAGAAGCGCCCTTGCCCGGTGAAGCCTTCCGCGAACGGTTCCTTCCGGTGCGCCGGTTGCTTCAGCGATATCACGGGTTCCCAAATCCAGGTAGTAATACAAGTAGATAACCTCATGATAATGAACCGGCAGTGCAGCAATATATTTAAGAATGGTTGTTTGATCCAAGCGTTCTAAAGCCTCCTCCTCCACGCTGCGGAGAACGGAATTCTCCATTAGCAGCGGATCTGTTGGCTGCTCTTTCATCATTTTTAATCCCTGTTTATCCCGGCATGCATGGATTGCAATCTTGGTGAGCCACGTCTTCACGCTGCTATCTCCACGAAACGATGTCCAATGGCGAAAAGCTCGCAGGAATACCTCCTGGCTGACGTCCTCTGCTAGATGTCGATCGCCCAAATAGAAGTAGGCTGTACGCAGTATGGAGGTGCCATACTCGGTCATGAATTGCTCCAGTGCCAGGGAGGGCTCAGACGGGTATCTGGATTTGTCGTTAGGGCCGGCCGGCCTTGCCATCTGTTGACCACCTCCATACCCTATAGACGGGGTAACTCTCGATTCCGCTACATAGAATTCTAGAAAAAAAGAAAAGTAAAAACGGTACGAAAAAAAGGCCAGCCAGTAGATTCTGGCTGACCTGATCATACGAAAAAGCCTGATTCATCAGACCATATGTCATCAGGTATTCCTGAACGGTCTCCGGTCCGTCTTGGGACCAAACTGCATTTGATACAGCCCCCATACCAGGATGCTTAAAGCGGTCATTATAAAGAAAATATTGCTGTAAACATAAGCCGACTCGTTACCTGTCAGCGGATTCAACCGCCAGGTTGCCGACTGATCCAATACCTTGCCTATAATGCTCATTGCCATCGCGCCGGATATAAAGTTCAGCATGGAGAACAATCCCATGCCGACACCGACCTGTTCTTTGGAAAGCGTTCTTGAGATCGTGTTGGACATCGCAATCTGCATAAAGGTTTGTCCTACTTGACCCATGATTAACAGCAGTGCAATGACATATGGTGAAATGCCAACGAAAGTGGAGGTCAGAATGAAGCATAGAACCAGCAGTGCAGCCGCAATGGAAAATAGAGTTGAATTCCCGCGTTCATCCGCAAGTTTACCCCCGACACGGCCAAGCGTGGCCGCTGCAATGGCAGCAGGCACCAGGACAAAGCCAATGCTCCCTGCAGACAGATTGTTCAGTGCCGTCAAATACTGAGGCGTAATAAAGGTAATGCTAAAATTCATGGAGGTCGATATAAAAGCGATGACCAACGCACCGGTATATCTGGCACTCATGAACAGCTCCGGCTGAATAAACGGATGGACCGCTTTTCGAATGCGGATCGCAAACATCAGTAGGAATAGCCCCCCGATAACAGCAGCCGCCCAGCTGCTCTGTGTGATGGCTAGCAGGAACAAGCCCACCGCTGCCGCAAGGAATCCTCCGCCTATCACATCCAGCGGCTTGGCTGTCCCTCTCTCATCGTTCAGATATCTTCTGAAGAAAGGTATGGTCAGCAGCGGCAGTAATGAGAACAAGAACAAGATGCGCCAGCTGCCAAAACTCATAATCATCCCGGACACGATCGGACCCAGAGCACCTCCAAGTGCCAAGCCAATAGCCGATGTACCGAGCGCTCTCCCGCGTCTCTCAGGTTCAAAATATCGGATTGGAATAATCATGGCTATGGCTGGCAATACGGCAGCACCTGCTGCTTGAAGCACTCGGCCGAGAATAATCATCCAAAAATCAACGGCCAGCATCCCGACAACCGATCCGACAGCAAATAAGAGCAGCCCGTACGTAATCAGACCCTTCAGGCTATAGCTGTCTGCAAGTTTACCAAAGACAACCGAACCGATTGCATAGAGAGCCATATAACTGGTCATAATCCAGCTAACTTCAGATGGAAGCAATTCAAATTCTTTACCGATGGCCGGTAAAGCCACATTGAACATCGTACCGTTCATGACGGAGAATATGAGTGTTACAACGAGGACGCGGAGCAGTTTGTCCCCGTTGTTATACGTATCATTTTTCATGGTTATCCCTTCCCTCGTGTTTGAAAGATAAAATCGTCCATAATAAACACCTAGCTGCAGCATGGAAATGGAGTGTATAATTTAATGAGTTTACTCATTATATGTTTATTATATAGTGAGTAACCTCACTAATTATGAGCTTAAGTATAAAGTCTGCTTTTGTCAAGGAGGAACTTATGAAACCAAACGACGCTGTACCCTCATCCATCGATATCATTCACATGCTTGTAAGAACTACTCATGCCATCCAAAAAGAATTCGACGCTCAACTAGGTATGTTCCCAACCCCATATCAAGTGTCCGGACCGAGACTTCGCGTGCTCTCTGTCGTCCTAGAAACCGGAAGCATTCGAATGAATGAATTAGCTGCAAGGCTGGGCATTAAAGCCCGCACGCTTACCGATTTAGTGGATGCTCTTGAGAAGGAACAACTGCTTGTCCGTGTCCAGGATCCGCAAGACCGCCGGGCTATCCTGATTCAGCTCACGGAACAGGCACAAGCGACCATTAGGCCCGTACTGGACTATCAAACGGAAATCGCCGAGAAAATCCTCGGCAGCCTTACCGAGAGTGACCGCAGAGTTTTCTATGACATGTTGTTAAGCCTCTCGAAGAACAAGGATCTGTCCGCCTGTATAGAACTTAAATAGCGGATTTGTTTCCGAAAACCCATGATTGCATTCATAGAAAAGGAGCAGAGAGATCTGCTCCTTCAACATCCATTTCATTTCCCTGCTTTATGATGATCAAAATCGAAAGACGATCTTTACATGATCATTCTTGATTTCGTCGACAGTCTCCTGAAACCCCCGTTCCGCTCTATAACTATGAAGCGTCTTTCTCCAGAAGGCTTGTGCCCTCTTATTGCTGTCCGTGGCGTTCGTTTGGATCTCCCAGCTGCCTGAATGCTCGTTGAATACCTGTGCCGCAGCCGCCTCTGCGATATTCTGGCCACGGAAGGGCTTCATCACAAAAAACTCGTTCATGTAGAATTCACTGCCAAAGGTATACGGCGGGGTTGCAACCAATGCAAAGCCCGCAGGAATGTCATCGGCCCATATAAGATACGGGAATAACACCTCTGGCTTATCCCACCATATATCGAACACTTGGATTTGATCATTCAAGGTTCTGGTATCATCATCTTCAAACACGCCATATCGATTCGGCTTCCATCCCCATATTCCTGACAAATCGTGCAGGTACAGCGGATACATATTATTAATGATAAATTTAGTCGAGGCATCACTTAACTCCACCGTGACTTTCATCCGTTCTCCCCCATTCTGTCGGCTATCTCGAAACCTTTGAAATACCGCATCTTGCCCTATTAATTCAGATATTTAACGGCTTCAACGTAAGCGTAACATCGTCCCAAAACCATAAATAGAGGAGGTATGAGTATAATTAACTTTTATATAAACTGTCGTTGGCCGCAATAAAAAAAGCAACGAGCACTGTCCAGCTCAGACATGCTCATTGCTTAATATGCGTGTTAGTCCGTTACTTTTCCGCAAAACCCATCAAATCTTTCACATGTAACGTATTTTCTCGCGTTGTCAGCTTTTCCAGCAAAGTGAAGGCCACTTCAAAGGCTGTTGCCGGGTTACAGGAAGTGATCAGATTCCCATCGACAACGACTTGTTCGTCCACCACGATGGCGCCAAACTCGCTCAGCTGTTTCTTTCTGACGCTCGTTGGATGATCGTAGGTTGTTGCCCTGCGCCCCTCCAGCAGCCCGGCCTTGCCAAGCGTCAGGGCTGCAACACATATGGTGGCGATCCACTTGTCTTGTGCATGGAATGCCTGAATGACGGCGGAGAACCTGGGATCGTATGCATCCTTGTAAAACCCGGCTTCCTCAAATCCGCCTGGAATCGCAAGCGCATCATAGTCATCAACCCGGACTGAATCCAGTGTCACTTCAGGAATCACGGTGAAGTTCCAGGTACACTTTAATCGGTCGTGCAATCCGGTCGTTACCACCTGCGTGGTGCCGTCTCCCTCAAGCATGTTCCATCCTAATACGTCGGTAAAGACGCTTGCTTCCACTGCCTCGAATCCATCGGCCAGCAGCAACAGCACTCTTTTCATCGTCATCCCTGCCTTTATGTTTACTAATAATTATAGTCCCCATTACCTCTCATGGAAATATACCTCCTGAAACTATTCTATCTGTCTATATCCTTTTCTCTCTTTGATGAATAGAATGTAAGACTTAATTAAAAGAGGTGAGCATATGACTCCGTTACAGTTGAATGGGATTGTAGGTGGGAAGAATCCTATTGATGTAGGTGCTGGAAAGACCATTTTGTTGCAGCAAATTGTAATCAACGTGAGAAACGGCAGAAAACTGGTTCTCAAAGATATTAACTTTTTGTTTAACAATGATGCTTTTGCAATCAAAATTGAGGCACAGCCATCCCCCGGCGTATATATTGCCAGAGGTGGCGCTGGTGATTTGCACCCGAACAAAGTATTGTTCAATAATAATACGGGGTCATCCGTTTTGATTTTCTTACTGGTAAGTGCCGTCAATACGTCCCGTAACAAGCGTTCGCTCAGTCGTTCTGACAGCTGGCACCTTAATCTCAAGCGACAATAAAGCATTCCTCCTACAAAAGGAAGCAGCTCCTGTGCTGTTTCCTTTTTTTTATGGCGGTAAAGGGCATCATGCCGGAAAAAGCAGCCGCCGTCGCAACTTGACATCGTTTAATACCCGCGTACCACCAAATGAATGCCAGCGCCGTTACGATCGGAACGTACCATACGAGCGCCAGCCATTCTTGCATTCCAATTGCAGCAAGGGAAGCTGCCGGATTTTCGAACCATAAGGGAATGAGACACAGGATAAAGGCCGCCGCAGATACCCGTGTTGTCTCGAGTCCTTCAGCAGATACAATCGCTCATCGGTGTTAACAATACCGGACGTTGAATCCTTGTACTTGACTGTTGCTTCTCCTCCCCATTCTCCTTTCATGCATAAATTAAAACATAGAATGGAAATGATAACTAAATCATGTATTGCATGGACTAGGGAGTGAGTGTATGGATCTCAAACAGCGTTTGGCTGATTATTTCAGGGCAAATGCCGATTATTTCAATGTAGAAATTCAATTGCTGCAATATCGAGTTCAGGTGATCGGCTTGGATTCTTTGGTCGATCTTCCTCAGAGCATTGCTATGCTCCAGACGCAGACAACAAACATGGTCGATGACTCGCTGTCACCGGATTCATTGCTCAAGATTATTGGACAGCTTGTGGACCCCGATCTGGGTGCAATTGTGCCTGACATCATAAAGGGCAACTTGATTGTGCTGGAACCTCTGTCAGGAACATGCTGCGCTGTCCTTCCTATATCCAAAGTTGTTACCCGGTCGATCGGACCGGCTGAAACGGAGAACACCCTGTATGGGTCCAGCAGCTCTTTTCTTGAAGATCTCAACACCAATATCGGCATCCTTCGGAAACACTGCACAAGCGACCAACTTGAAAGTAGAAACTTACAAGGTCGGAAAGAGCAATCCCAAAGCCGTTTTGTTAATCTACGTTGAGGATCAGGTTAAGCCCGCGCTTATCGACAACCTCCGGAAGAAAATTGAAGCCGGTTTGGATAAGGATATCCAGCATCTGCAGCAGCTTGAGAAAATTCTGGGATCAAACCCCTGGACGCTGGTAGCCCGGTTTAACGCAACCGAGCTCCCGCAGAATGCGGCACATTCCCTGCAGCAAGGGAAAGTCGTGTTAATGATTGATCGACTGCCGTTTGCGGTCATCATCCCAAGTCTGATCTGGGATATGTTCTGCATGAAGGATGATCACAATTTCCCGCTGCCCTTCATGTATCTTATCCGCTTACTTCGCATTCTGGGCGCGCTGATTGCCACCATCATTCCGGGTCTCTATGTTGCCCTGGTGTCCGTAAACCCAGAAGTATTGAGGCTGCAATTGGCGCTATCCATTGCCCACAGCCGTCAAGACGTCCCGTATCCCGCCATGGTGGAAACTTTACTGCTTCTGGTTGTGCTGGAGCTCATACTGGAAGCCAGCATTCGCCTGCCCAAGAGCATAGGACCGACCGTTACGATGGTCGGAGGCATTATCCTCGGGCAAGCCGCAGTTGCGGCGAAACTCGTCAGCAATCTGTTAATCATCGTGCTGGCGGGCACCACCATTGCCTCTTCGACGGTAGTCGGATTTCAGAACTCTGTGCCGATCAGGGTCTTCAAGTATCTGCTCATTATTTTATCTGCTATTTACGGGGTATTGGGTCTGCTCGCGGGGATTGTGCTTATCTGCGCCTACATAGGCAACCAGAGCAGCATGGGTGTTCCTTACTTGTCCATGCCCTCATTGACCCAGAAGGATGAACCCAATGGCTAAAGGCGGACTTCAATCAGCCGTAATGTACGTGGTCTGTCATATGGGGCTTATCTTTTTTCTATATCCCTCGAGGTTTTTTTCTGCTATGCAAACCGGGCACTGGATAGGCATTGTATTCAGCTACGCCGTACAGATGACCGTTGTTTTCTTATATATCATGGGCTTGCGATTTGCCAAAAATCAAACGGTCATTGATATATTCCGAAGTGCAGGCAGGGTTGTTCCATGGATTGTCCTGCTGCCTGCCTTCCTGTACCTGGTCGTTGCGTTTATCGTAACTATTCGTGCCTACTCTGAAATGCTCACGCTGATTTTCTTATCCAACACACCCCTGTGGGCCATCCTGCTGCTCCTGTTCCTTGTCGCCTTTGTAATGGCTTGGCAGGGAATTGGCAGTATGGCCAGAACAGCCTTATTACTTGCTATCTTGTTCTCGGGTCCACTCCTGTTTGTCCTGTATCTATCCTTTCAGAATGTCGATTGGTATTACGCTTTGCCGTTCGTCGGCCATAAACAAACGTTTACCTTCATAACGGATGTAGAATTTCAAGTTAGTCTGTTTGTGTATGCGGGGGGATTCTTTTTTCTGGGACTACTCCCCGTCTCTATTCCTATCAACATGAAAAAGATGGCCATCGGCGGACTGCTGCTGCTCCCAATGTACCTGCTGTCGGTATATCTTCCCCTGCTGACCTTTGGCCAATCGACCGCTGAGCTGTATGAATTCCCCATGCTGATGACGATCGATACGGTGAACGTGACCTGGCTGATGTTTGTACCGGATCACCATATTCTTCCTCGCTCTAGTTTAGATGGACTTTTGCTCTGCTATACATGGCAGTCACCCTATGGACTTTAATGACCTTAACGAAAAAAGCACTGCCCTTTATCCCCGATCCTTACGGGCTAATCGGGTTGACGATTCTCCTATTTGTTATCTCATTGGCCATTCCGGACTGGGACTTCCTGAAACAGCTGCAGATCGGGATCATCCCGCTCAGGTTATACATTTTCATTGTCATCCCCGTGCTCACTTTCATTATGGGATGGCGGCTCAAGAACAAAGCCAATCGTAAAGCGGAGGTATCTTGATGATGATCATACGAACCCCTTTTCGTTGGAGGATGAAACTTCTGATGGTTTCGATAATCCTTCTCCCTTTATTAAGCGGCTGCTGGGACAACAAAGATATTAACCATCGAGCCCTCCCTGTCATCATGGGGATATCCCTGACCGAGCATAATCAGTACAAAATCTTCTTGGATATCCCGTCAGCGGATGATTCCAACAACATTACGATTGTATCGGATACCGGAGACACCATTAACAAGGTCATTGACCATATGAGTATGAATATGGAATCTCAAGTTGATTTGCTTCATCTGAAAATTGTTATTGTGGATAAGAAATTTGCGCAAAGCGGAATGCAGGACGTCGTGTCGGCCTTTAATCGGTCCCGTGATATTTCTTCCAAAACGCTGTTTGCTATCAGTGAACAGCCGTTGGAGCAATTCTTCTCCGAGATAAAGGCAAAGACTCTGAACAGCGGGAATATCATTTATGATTTTTTCGAAAAAAACGCCGGATGGAATCCCCAATTAGCCGATACACGGGTATGGGAAATGTTTCGAAGCATTAATTCCTATACGCATGATGTCATCGTTCCGCTTATTCGCTCAGGAAAGACAACGAATATCGAATGCATTGGCTCGGCCATTATCAAGAATGGGAAGATGACGGGACAGATCAGTCCGGAGGAAACGCTGGTCGCTAACGCTTTTTATGGAAAAAGCGCCTATGGCAAGCTCGAAGTTATGGACAGTGCGACAGTACAGATTATCAGCAACAAACTTACCCATAAGAGCTGGATGAAGAATGACCAGGCTTTTTTGAGGAGTAATCTGAAGCTGAATGTCACCATTCTGGATTCAAAGGGCCATCCCACGGAACAAGAGATTAAAGATAAATTGGAGCAACTGCTCACCTCTCGATTAGAGCATTTATTTAAGCAAACCCAGCAGGACGAAGCGGATATATTAGCATTAGGCCAATTTTTCAGAAACGATCTGACCCGTGAGCAATTGTCCAGATGGCGATCCGAATATTACCCGGAGCTGGACTTCGAGCTTAAGGTCACGACCAAAATCGAGAACCGGGGCAATCTCAAAAATTTATGATAGATATGAAAAAAGGACCCTTTGCGGTCCTTTTTTTACTTTCCTCTTATTTCATAAGCAGTGAAATTCCATTTAATGCCTCAAGCCGTATTTTGATTCTCCTCGGCGGTACCTACAGAGATGCGAATATTAAACCTCGCTGTAATCGATCTCCAAAAACTGTACGACTTCCTTCTCCCAGCGATCCTCTACAAAGGCAACATGCTGCGGATGCACATGGTATGCTTCATAATCAGCTTCGCTATCAAATACCATGGAGAATCCGAAATCGTATGTATTCTTATGGCTGATCTGCTTGAACACCTTGAACTCCTGAACCACTTCAATCGTACTAAGGGCAGATCGCCCATCCTCCAGAAAACGCAGCTCCTCTGCAGAGCCCTTCTCATGCTTCAATGAAAAAATAACGGAGTGAATCATTCGGTTTGATGTCATGTCAATCCCGCTCCTCTCATGTCGTCTTTTGATTCGGTTTCATGTTTCCTGGTCCATTTGAAAAAAGCCAACGAGCCGAGTACGGACGTGATGAACAGGATGGCTCCCATCGGCACGGCTGTAGACTCATCCATACCGACAAGCGGTGATACGATGGATCCCAGCAGGAGTGGAAGCAAACCTATGACAGCACTTGCACTTCCTGCGCGGTGTCCTTGCTTCTCCATGGCCAGCGTAAATGTGCTTGTTGCCACCATTCCAATGGTGATCATGTAGATGAATATCAATATAACAACGATGGCCAGAGGCCCTTTCAGCATCGTCATCAGCAACAACAGGAACGTTGCACTCACCGCCATGATGACTCCGACCCGGAGCAAGCTTCGTTCATGAACGATGCCGCCAAACCGTCCAATAATGAAACTTCCCGTAATAATAGCGATCCCGTTAATCCCGAACAGTACGCTAAACATTTGTGGTGAAACACCGTAAATTCCCTGATACACAAACGGCGTTCCCGAAACGTAAGCAAAGCTGCCTCCGTGAATGAAACCCACCGTCAGGGCGTACCCGATAAAGGAACGATCCTTGAACAAACTTCCCATCGTACGGACGGAATGGCCCAGCGAGCTTGGCGTTCTTCTCTCCTGCGGCAAGGTTTCCTTCAGCCGAAAGGCAACGATCAGTACAATGAAGACACCGAATATGCTCAAGAAATAAAAGATCGTGTGCCAGCTTGCAAACGGCAGCAGCAGGATGGCTCCGCCTGACATCGGGGCAACCATCGGGGCAACCGCGTTAATGACCGACAGCAGCGCAAAGAATTTAGTAAGCTCACGCCCGCTGAACACATCGCGCACAACAGCACGTGAAATCACAAGCCCGGCCGCCGCCGTGAATCCCTGCAGGAATCTGGCAACAACCAGTGCCGTAATATTCGGTGCCAGTGCACAGAACAAGGAGGATATCGCAAATAAGGCTAGCGAGACTAATAACGGCTTTCTTCTTCCGTGAGCGTCACTGATCGGTCCAACAATGATCTGACCAACCGCGAGTCCGATGAGACAGGAGGTCAAACTCAGCTGGACAAGCGAAGCCCGCGCCCCAAAATCATGGGCAATCTCGGGAAAGCTGGGCAAATACATGTCGATATTGAACGGTCCTAATATACCAAGCAAGCTGAGAAGCAAGGCTAATCCGAGGCGTTCTTTTCCTGTTGGGTTATGAAGCATGCGTGTCAAACACCTCTACTCTACTATTGTTTTGTATTCATATAATGTAACAGCTTTGTCCCAAATAGAATAGTGCCATTGCAAGGCAGTATGATAACATATTTGCATTTGCACAAGCTAAAGAGCCCGGTTCTGATCAAACCGAGCTCTTCGACGCTTTTATACAAGATCCGGTTCACCTTCTCCGTGCTCAGCATCAGGAATGAAACGCCTTCCAGAACTCGCCTTCCGTATTGAGGATGTCTTTAATCTGAACAAAAGGAATCGTGAAAGTGGGAAAACCTGCGGCATAGGGGCCGATCTCATACGGTGCAAACACCAGATGAAGGGCATTCTCTGTCACATAGAAGGGCTGGTCTGCGGCGATTCCCGTATAACTGCCGGGGAATACATACGAATATTGGGGATCTTCCTTAATCTGCTTGCCAACGATCCGGCTGAGCTCTGCGACATAATCACTGCCCGGTTTAAACAAATCCTTCAAGCTGTACATGCTTCCATTCTCCATGTTGATCACGGCATACACTTTGGTTGGCATGCCATGGGCGGCTCCAAAAGGATAATGATATCCGTTCAGCTCCATTTCAAGCAGCTTCTGCTTAAAGAAAATTACGTCGAAATCACCGGAATAGGAATAATCCAGCTTCTTATCAGCAGGAATCGGCTTCACCCCAGACATATCCTTCAGCTTGGTATTCACGGTTTGCTGAGTCCCCTGGTCTCTCATTCCTGTGACCTGCGGATAATAGATCAGATAATCCGGATTCGGCTTATACTTCTCTTCTGTTACCTGATAAGGCCGCTGCAGCGGAATAACGGTATTCTGCGCCCAGACGAGACGTCCCGACCGGTCCAGATAGGATAGACGCAGATCGACCAATGCCTTAATCAACCCTCCGGGTTCGAGCGTAAGCGTACCGCTGCCGTTCACTCGGGGAAAACCCGGCGCAGGTTTGCCGGTACGGTCAATCAAATACGTTTGCTTCGCATTATACACGGAGGCCAAACCGTGCTTGTAGTCGGAGATATCGCGATACGTAAAGTCAGATAGCATCTTCCCGTCCCAATCTGCAATCGCATATATCGAGCCGATGAAAGGCTGTTCAGGATCAATCGCGCGCCCGAGCGCAAACCGTTCTTCCGTTAAATCCCGAATATCGTTGTATTCCGGATGGATCACCCAGGTCCCCTGTCTATTGATGACGCCATACTTCGACTTGTAATCTTCAGCTGTATTTACAATAGCTCTGCCATCGTGAAACGGAAATGCCGATGTATAGGTCGGCGGAATGACGATTTCCCCCTGCTCATCGATGTAGCCATATTTGCCCGTGCTCTCCTTCTGAAAGGCAAGCAAGCCCTCGCCAAGCGGTCCGACATAGGCAAAGTGATACGTGGCCAGTTTCCGTCCATGAAGATCAATGAGCGCATAATCATCATCTTTTAACTTCACAACAGCTTTACCATCAACAAAATCATTCGCGTCCGCGTACCGAGCAGGAATCACCTCATGACCATCGGCATCAAGGTAGCCGTAACGGCTGTTATCCCCATCACCGCTGTCATGATCGGTAACATAGAACACGGCCCTTCCTTCACGCAGTTCTGCAATGTATGGATACGCCCGACTTGTCAGAATTACCCCTTGTTCGTTAATCATCTTAAAGCCTTGACCATCCATGACCGTCGCGCGATGCTCCGAGAAAGGACTGATGGACTGATATTGGGGCTGCACAACATAATGGGCGCTTCTATCAATGACACCATAGCTGCCGTGTGCACTTACGATTGCAAGACCGTTATCCTGAAAATCCTGTGCATCATCATATACCGGATGAATCACCATCTCACCGCTATGGTTAATGTATCCCCATCGGGTTCCACTCGTTGTCTTCACAGATGCCGGGTATAACCGGGAACCCAGCTGTGCCTCTCCTCTTCCAGCCAGCATCTCCTGAATCCGGCGCTCAAGCTCAAGCAGCGTATGGCGCTCAGGGTATGGCTCTGCAAAAGAGAGTGCCTTACGGACGGACTTCAGCGCAGCTTCCGGCATTCCCGCACGATATTGCGCATCCGCCAGATAATACCAATAGAATGAATAATCCGGGTGTTCCTGGGTCAGCCTCTCGTAGTAACCCACTACGGCGGGAAAATAATACGGATAAACGTCCGGTGCAGCTTCAAACGCCCCATGATTCCATCTAACGACCTCAACCCGGTAAGCTTCGCCTGTATCATGAATCCACAGCGCGATTTCAGCCTGACCATCCGTCCCGATCGAACTTGGCAAATCAACGATATCGATATGGCTGTAGGTCATATCCGCGGGTGCTGCATCCTTCAGCCCCTCCGGTGTCCAGGCATATATCGACAACTTAGACCAGATGGCGCCGATCTGCCAGCCTATGATCAACTGGTTTACGTTATGACCCAGCACCGGTGCGGCCGTCATTAAAGTGACGCCATATCCCTGTCCCTTCACGTTGGCAACGACTTCCCAGCCTCCCTGACGGTGCATGAGGACCATTACATAAAGTTCACCGTTTAATCGATATACTCCCACAATTTCAGGCACCCGATCTCCCGTAATGTCAGCTGCATAAACGGCTTCATGCGCACCCGATGCATCCTTCTCTACCAGTTCTGCGCCGTTAGGCAATTTGGCCTTAACCGCCTGCACCAACTGCTGCTCATTGTAAGCGGACATATCAGCATCCTCCCTCTTCGCAAGCTTTCTCGCCTAATCGTATGCCGTCTATTACCAAATATTCGCTGGCTTGAGAAGCTGCAAGAGGAACTGACGCCACTACGTGATGCGGTCCGGAACATCTGTCGGCGCTCGGTCAATCAAGTGCAGCTGATTGCCATTTAATCCTCAACTAAAAAGAAGGACCGTCACCAAGGCGACCGTCCTTCTTGATTCAAAAAGGCTTGCTGATCATCAAGTACAAGATGATTACCGGCAGTAGTGTTGCTGCCGTCCCGCCTACCGCCCAATACATCGACACTCTCTTGTATCTATCAGAAATAACTCCGCCGCCTATCGATTCCAGACTAAGGCGAATCATTCCTTTTTGCAGTGGTATCAAAATCCCTGCCCACAATATGCCTGTGATGCCGAACAGGATCAAAGAGACCGCCAGCCAGCTCATTCCACCCATTCCATATCCCGCCTGTACAGACATAACGACTCCAGAAATAATCAGCAGCAGCAAGCCTGGCAAGGTAAACACATAATCGGCTAGCATAACATTTTTGACCGTATGATGGATTTCCGTTGGATCCCCCTTTAGGTCTGCCCTCACTTTCCAGAAAGCTGCCGTGATAATATTGCCCAGGAACAGCACGCATCCGGCGATGTGAAGAAATAACCACAATGTCATAGGCCTTCCCTGCCCCCCTCTTTGTTCCCGGGCCGCAGAATGTCGGTTATAAAATCCGAATATTCCTTGGTACTGAATACATTTCCCTTCACTCCGATCAGTCCCCGCATCCGCAGCCCGAAGGATAACAGTTCGAACAGCTCGGCTGTCCGTTCAGCATCAATTGTATCGGTGATAACACCTGCCTCCTGACCTGTTACAATCCACTGCTTGGAGGTGGCCGTGGCTTCCTTATAGAAGCCCGCAACGATGTCAGCGATCTCGGGCTGATCGCTTTTGCCGATAAGGTACATCAAGATGAGGTTGCTTACGTCATCCCGGCTTTCCAGGCTCGACATGCTGTTTATGATGGTATTCATCGGACCATCAAATTCCTTGATGTCCCCTTGCTTGTTCACTTCGCTCATGAAATGCTCGTTCTGTTCCGCAAGCCTGGCTTTCAATACATGGACAAACAGTTCGTCTTTACTGGATACATAATGAAAAATGGCTCCTTTGGACATGCCGGACCGTTTCATTATGTCATTAAGCGTCGTTTGGCTGCAGCCTTTCTCCCTTATCAGTTCTTCCGTGGATTCAAGCAATATCCGCTTGGTCTGCTCGCGCCGTTCTTCCTGCTTCATCTGGAATCCTCCTTCTTCTCGGTTGGTTACCCCTGGGGCGGAAGCCATCCTGCTCCTAGAACCGCAGCAAGGAACAGCATTTGCATAATCGTTCTCGCTCCGATTGGAGTGACCGGTTTGCCCCCAAGTGTCAGCTTCTTCTGGGCCGCATATATGTTGGCGGGAAACATAGCCAGGAGCATTAGTGCCAGCCCTGTTGACGCAGCCATCGCAGTTGCCGGGATGAGAAGCAAAATCGCACCCGCAATCTCAAGAATACCTGTAAGACTGATCAGGATCTGGGCATTCGGTATTCTTGGCGGCATCATGGCAATCAGATCACCTCGAAGTCTGCCCCAATGCGCCGATGCGGCTACCAAAAACATGATGGCAACCGCAAACCGCAGGGAAGTCACCCAATCATTCATGTAATCCCACCCTGCCCAGCCCAGCGTCCGAAACAATATAAGCGAAACCAGCATGGCTGCTAATGGTACCATCTCCTTCACCTCCAATTTGAATATTCTGTATTTTTATTATATATACCGACCATCGGTTTGTAAATATAATTATTTGTATGTTTAAGGGAACAAGCTCACGGTTGTGATACAACCGGGCTGGCTCCATTTTGCAAACACTATTCTCTTCCTACGCCCTGCCCTCTTCATAAATTCTGAACAGCAGGGTATACAGCACCGCACTGATCAGTGCTGCTGCCAGAATGATGGTGAAGATTCCCATAGGCGGCAGCCAAGCGGACAGGAATACCGTCACCGGTGCAAAAAACCTGCCGATCGTATACTGCAAACTGTCCGCCCCCATATACTGACCTCTTGCATGCTCGGGAGCATAACGGCTGATAAAGCTCTGTGTCACCGGAGAACGAACCATTTCGCCAAACGTGAACACCGTCGTTACAAAGAACAGGAACCAAATATTCGTGTGTAAACCAAGGGCAAACGTACCGATTCCGGACAACAGTGAAGACAGGACAAATACGTTGCGCTCCTTCCAATGGTGGAACCATTTTGTGATCGGGATCAGAAACAGGACAAACAATAGTCCGCTATACCCCAGCAGCCAGCCTAATATTTCTGTGCTCGACAGCATAAGCGAATTTCCGTTCCAATGGATCAGTGCTTGGGAAGGTACATAATGGATGACATACACCGCTAGATACATATCCAATTGCATGATCGTCACAAGCGCAAAGATCCCCGCCAAAATATACAGCAGAAACACCTTATCCCTGAATATAATGCCATAGCCTCTCCATTGTTCCTTGAATGCATGTTGGATCGAGGCTGAACGTTCTGTGATTCTCGCTGACGCTGGCAATGTTTCATGAACAATGAAGTATATGGAGATGAAGTATGCCAGCAGAACGATGGAACAGGACCACAAGAGCTCTTGCCGATATTGGAAGAAAAAAACAGCCCCGAGTGCCGGACCCAGTACAGCGCCCACATTGTTGGCTGTCGTAAACATGGCGAATACTTGTCGCCGTTCTTGTGCCGGAACCAGATCCGCCACCATCGCCGTGCTGGCCGGTCTATAGATAGCTCCGCCGAATCCAATCGCTATAAAAGCCGCATAATCCATCCAATGTGAAGGCGATAGCGCAAACAGCGCAAACATGAGCGTTTGTAACGAAGCGCCAAGCAGCATGATGGGCCGTCGGCCTAACCGATCCGCCAAGGCACCCCCAAGCAGGTTGCCGATAATGCTGAATATCGGGGGGACCGTCATTAGAACACCCGCGATATGATTGCCCAGAGACTGACCAAAATAAACCGTTATGAAGGGAAAGTACATCCAATACAACATATTGAACAGCCCTTCGCCCAACAACCGGACCTTTAAATTGTTATCCCATAATCGTATGTGCACAAGACTCCCTCTTTCTATCCAAACAGCGCATGGTAAAAAGCTTCCGCGCTAAACACGTCTCCCGGCCGGGTATTACAAACTATAGAGCATTTCCCTGCCAAAATATAGACTTATAATGAGGGCTGAGTTATACTAATAATATCAAAGCCGAATATACAAGTATTTAATTTCGATGCCCCATAAAACGAACATTTGTTCCGCATATAATAAGACGCTCCGGTCGGAGCGTCTTTTTTAGTGCATTCATATATGCCATTATCATGCTGTTCCAGCTTGCCTGAAGGCTTAATCAGCCAGCATCTTCTCGTTATGCAAATAATCAAAAATCATCTGACAAACGGCGGATACACGTTCCCTGTCCTTATAAGTGAACCAAGCTAAGGCTTCAATCTCCGAAGCTGGGTTCAGCTCTCCTTCATAGTCCGCGGTGTAACAGGTCATCGTTACTTGAACGCCCTCTAATTTACCGTGAGCGGCCGCATGAAAACTGTCGACGTGCGCTGCCGTCTTTCTGTTGATTCGAACAGACAGCTCCTCCTCGATTTCTCTCACCAGCGTATCGATATCGGATTCTCCCGGTTCGCGTTTCCCTCCAGGCAGATAATAGGTGTCCTTGCCTTTGGAACGAGCAGTTAATATCCTTCCATCTACGATATGAAGCCAGGCGATTTTATCAATCTCCGTATTCATATGGATTCCTCCTCATCATTTAAAACACAGGTTTATGCCGCCTCTTGCTGCTCATGTTTCCCGCCCAGTTTAAAAACCAGGATGCCTCCGACAATAACGACAACACCGATCAGTTGGTTCATCGTAAAGGGAACCTTCTCCAGGCCTAACCAGCCGAGGGAGTCCCATAACAAAGCAAAGCCGAGCTGTGAGGTCATGACGATCGAAATAGCGAACGTTGCTCCCAGCAGCCTTGTCGCCTGCACGAGACAGATCACCACACCGACACCGATCAATCCGCTGATCCAGTACCAAGGCTCCATATTTTGAATATTAAACGTACCCTTACCTTCCACGATAAGACTCATGCTTAATGAAGCCACAAAGCCCATGCCTAACACCAAGGTGGTTGTGGACCATGATCCTGTTTTTTCATTGACTCTATTATTGAAGATATTTTGCAGACTGACCAGTGAACCTGCGATAAGTGCTAATATTAATCCTGCTATCATGCTCGATCTCCCTTGCTGAATGATTCATATTGTTGCGTGTTACTCTTCATAAATATTGCTGCCGGCTACAATTGTCAAAGCTTCTCGATTCTTAATCAGAATGAATCCCTTGCGGCGTTCAATCAGACCCTCTTGGCTAAATTTCAAAATCACGCGGTTTAAGTGCCGGTAACTGGTTCCGAGTAAATTCGCGATATCAGTGAGGTTGAATGCGGTTGGATCATCTGTCTTGAGCGTGTCCGAATCCTCTACCGAGACCGACAGCAAATAACTGGCCAACCGCACCTCTACCGGATGCAGCAAATTAAAGCTTAGGAAATTGGATTTAATATAAAATTTTCGTGTAATGATGCGCAATAAAAATTGCAGCAGCGGCGAATGCTCCTGTCCGTATTTTCGTAACCAGCGATAATGCACGCCAATCATGTACACGGGCGAGACGGCTTGAACCGTATTAATCATCGGATTCCCTTGGATATATTCAATATCTCCAATCACCTCAAGAGGTGTTTTGAAGGAAAGAACGAGGGCTTTGCCTTCCGCAGAGGTTGTGTATATTTTGATTTTCCCCTGGACAAGGATGTACAGCATTTCGGCAGGTTCTCCTTGCGTGCAGATGATATCCCCCTGATCGAAGCGATACAACACCAAATAAGGCATTAACTCCTCATGAAACACGGACTCCATCTCATGGTTCAGCAGAAAGTTTCGCAGAAGCTCTGCATTATGAATTTCCTTCACGTTTCTATCTCCCTCTCCAGCCTTCCAATCTTCGGCACCAGCCGTGCCTCATCATAATTTTATAATGACCACTCCAGCGATCATCATCCCGATGCCAATGAATTGTGGCAAACTCATCCTCTTCTTCACCACTCCGAACCAGCCGTTGCTATCGATCAGGAAAGTCAAAAATAGCTGCGCTATTAACAATGCAGATATCGTTAACGTAACACCGATATTCTGAATGGCCGTAACTTCACTGAATATAATGGGCGCTCCCAAGGCTCCTCCAATCAGATAAAGCGGCTTGACCTGTCCAAATCCTTGCTTGCTTCCGTCCCGGACGAACAGTAGAATAACCAAAGCCATCATGAATCCGGTCAGCTGCGTTACCGTTGCGGCTTGCCAGGTGCCCATATCCTGACTGATCCGGGCATTCGCTACGCCTTGCAGTGTAATGCAAGCTCCGCCAATGAATGCAAATATAATTCCCCTCATGGTTCAAACTCCTTCATGTATATAGGTCTGTATACTATTAAAAGTGAAATGGCTGAACTCAGGAAAGGACATATGTCCTGAAATGGTTTAAAACCTGCATGCTTTCAGATAAGAAATCACGAATTCCATTATATACTATCCGTCAACTTTGCATTTAACATACAAATAAGCTGCCGACGTTTCTTGACAGCTTAAGCTTTATTCGTATAGCACGCCCCATTTACGCTCCCTCATATTAATCGTCTCGCATGGTATAAAACAGTTATAACCAAGTTTACTTATATGGTGCGGCCATCATTATGTTTTACTATAAATATATAAATGTAAACCGCTTTACATATTGGATTGGGAAGGAGCTCCTGTAAGTGATGTTAGACAGACAAGACCATGCTCACAATGAACGCAACCGTATGAATCTGCAATCCGACTGCAGCAGCTGCTTTGGATTATGCTGCGTCGCGCTGCCCTTCGCGGCCTCGGTTGACTTTGCCATGAATAAAGATGGCGGGACGCCTTGTCACCATCTGCAATCCGACTTTCGCTGCGGCGTTCACGGCAGCTTGAGGCAGCGCGGCATGCGAGGCTGCGCCGTATTTGATTGCTTCGGAGCGGGACAGATGGTTTCGCAGGTTACCTATAACGGCCGTGATTGGAGGCAAGCTCCGGAAACGGCACAGGAAATGTTCAATGTATTCCCGGTCATGCGACAGCTTCATGAGCTGTTATGGTACCTGAACGAAGCCATGACATTGCAGCCAGCGCAGGAGATACATTCCAACTTAAGAGAGGCACTGGACGAGACGAAGCGGTTCACTCTGCTTCCACCCGAATCCCTGTTACGGCTGGATATCTCAGCACACCGGTCCGAGATGAACCGGCTGCTCCTTCAAACAAGTGAACTCGTACGGGAGAATGCGCGCCGTTTACACAGAGATAATCCTGTCCGCCGGAAGATCGGCAGCCTTGGAGCCGATCTCATCGGAGCTAAACTGAAAGGAGCCGACCTGAGATACGCGAACTTAAGAGGCGCATATCTGATCGCCGCAGATCTCAGTGGAGCTGATTTGAGAGCCGCTGATCTGATCGGTGCGGATCTCAGGGATGCCGATCTAAGGGGAGCTGACCTGACGGACAGCATTTTCCTTACCCAGTCCCAGCTTAATGCAGCGAAGGGCGACGCCAATACCAAACTACCACCCTCCCTGTCACATCCGATACATTGGGTGGATTAAGCCTAATGAGGGACGGTATATCATATGAAATGGGTCACGAACGCTTGGAAGAGCGGCGGTAGCATTTTGCCCCATCTTGGTGACCGTAATTGCCATCATTTCACCGTCAACTACTTTGAATGGTTTGCAGGCCTATTCCACGAATCCTTCAATGAAACGATGCGGTTAAACACAAGCTTGTGCTCTGTTGAATACTTGGAATCCACGCAGAAATAGCCGTGTCGGATGAATTGGTACGTGTTGTGCGCAGTCGCTTCCGCCATCAAAGGCTCCAATACAGCGGCTTCGACTTTAATGAGCGATTCCGGGTTGATCAAGTCTTCCCAGACGTTACCCGATTCGGATAACTCGGCTGATTCCTTCAGCAGCTTATCATACAGATGAAGTTCCGCTGTGATCCCATGCCTGGCCGAGACCCAATGCAGCGTCGATTTCACCTTTCTTGCATTAAATCCGCTGCCGCTCTTGGTTTCGGGATCATACGTACAGTGGATCTCCTGGATTTCCCCTGTTGATTCGTCCTTCAAGATATGCTCGCATTTGATAAAATAAGCGCCCTTTAAGCGCACTTCCTTGCCGGGCGACAACCGGTGAAATCCGGGAGTCGGCTCTTCCATGAAATCCTCCCTCTCGATAAACAGCTCCCGTGAAAAAGGAACCTCCCGGACCCCTTTCGATGCATCACCTTCATGATTCGGAACAATAAGCATCTCGCTCCAATCTTCCGGAACGTTGGTAATGATAACCTTCAGCGGTTTGATGACAGCCATCACGTTGTGGCAGCGTTCCTTCAAATCTTGACGGATGTAATGGTCAAGCATGGCCGAATCCACCATGCTGTTGCTGCGAAACACGCCGAGCTCACCCAGAAATTTCTGAATCCCTTCCGGTGTCACTCCCCGCCGCCGGAGCCCTTTAAGCGTGGGCAGTCTGGGGTCGTCCCAACCATCCACGAAACCACCTTCAACCAGCTCCCTCAGATACCGCTTGCTTGTCACGAAGCCGGAGATGTTCAATCGTCCGAACTCCCTTTGCTTGGGCGGCTCCTTGATTTCAAGCTCGGTTACCACCCACTCATACAGCGGTCGATGATCTTTAAACTCGGCTGAGCACAGCGAATGTGTGATTCCTTCAATGGAGTCCTGAATCGGATGGGCAAAGTCATACATCGGATAGATGCACCATGCGCTTCCGGTTCGATAATGCTCGGCATGAAGGATACGATACAGCACAGGGTCTCTTAAATTCATGTTGGGCGAAGCCATGTCGATTTTGGCCCGGAGTACTTTCGCTGATACAGCGAATACCCCCGCCTTCATTTGCTCAAATAATGATACATTTTCTTCAACGCTGCGCTCACGGAATGGACTGTTCTTGCCTGCTTCCGTCAGTGTTCCCCGGTACTCCGTCATTCCCTCGGGCGTAAGATCACAGACGTAGGCCTTCCCCTTGCGGATTAGTTTCTTGGCCGCTTCTGCGATTTGCTCGGAATAATCCGAGCCATAATAAACCTCCGGCGTATACCCGAGCCACGCGATATCCTCCTGGATCGCTTGTACGTATTTCACATCCTCCTTCAGAGGATTCGTATCGTCAAACCGAAGGTTGAATGTTCCATGAAATTGGCTTGCTATGGAATGGTTGATGTGTATGGCATAAGCGCTGCCAATGTGCAGGTAGCCGTTAGGCTCAGGCGGAAAGCGGGTGGCCACGGGTCTGTGGTACACTCCCTTTTCAATATCTTCCTTAACCATTCTTGTCAAAAAATTCACCGTTTCTTCTCCCAAACTCTTATCATGAATCATGCTGAGCTCCTCCTTCGAATTCATCCCGAATAACTTCCTGAAAAAATAAAAAAATCCCGTCTCCAAGACATTAGTCTTGGGGACGAGATTGGTTTCGCGGTGCCACCCCTGTTTACCGATATATCACGATATCAGCCTTATCGGGTACGGCTATCACAAAACAAGCTTATACCCTAGCTCTGTAACAGGAGCTCCTGTCGCACCATCCCTTATCCATAAGTTCCGATGCGCCGCTCAGAGGCTTGGTTCAATAAACGGCTTCCTGCCCCTTTTCAGCTTACCGGAGCTCTCTGTAGGGAATCCTGTTTCATCTACTCTTCTCTTCATGGCGTTTATAATTTGATCCATAGTATCATCTATAAATAAAAAAGTAAACCGTAAGCGTCATTTAAAATCGCAAAAAATCTTATGAAAATCCCTCCGTTAAACGGTCCAGGAATCAGATTGGCAGCAATTTAACGGTAGCCAGCTTGCCGCTGACCTGAATGCCGGTCTCCTTCTTGCCGACCTCGGCCAGATCATGGACCAGACGCTCAAGCAGCTTGCGGGCTGCTTCTCCCTCCTTGCCTTGAATGCGGATGACCGGCTGCACGGCTTTATCCGCTGCAAGCAGCTTATGCATTTGTGACAGCTTGGTATCGTAGTCGTGCTCCTCGATATGTACAGACAAGCGGAATTCCTTCACTTTAATTGGACCGGATGTTTCATTATTGCCTTTCTTTTCCTTCGCAGCCACCTGCTTAGCCTGCCCCCGGCTCACCAGCTTACATGGCGGCGGGCTGCTAAACAAAGAGGTACACACCAGATCGGCTTTGTGGCTCTTGGCCAGTGCGAGCGCTTCTTCCCTTGTGACGATGCCCAGACTCTCGCCGTTTAACCCGGTAAGTTCAACCTCTCGTGCCTTTATCTTTTCATTCATAATCAACATAAACAAGTCCTCCCATCATACGTGTCTCTCCCATTTCTTCTCTTGATAGAATAACATATTCCCTTATCTGCATGGATTGTTTTAATAATGACAATAGTTGTCACTATTATGGGTTATAGTTGAACTACAAACAACAAGCAATGGGATAGGTTCCATTGCCCTAAGGAGGATATGATATGCAGCCCGCTCAGGATATTCAATCAACCAAACGCAAGTATTTTCAATCAGGCAATTTGAAACTCTCCTACCTCGATTATGGTGGCGAGAGTCTTAATGTTCTCCTTATGCTGCATGGGCATATGAATGATGCCGAAACCTTCACGAAATTAGCCGCAAAAGTTTACGGATTGGCGGGTGATCGGGCTTGACCAACGCGGTCACGGCTGGAGTGAGCATTCCCCGGATAAAAATTATTCAAGAGAGAGTTATGTGGAGGATATCCACACCTTGATTACATCCGAGTTAAAGGGACAACAGGTAACATTGCTCGGACATTCTTTAGGAGGTATCAACGCATACCAGTTTGCCGCCCAGTATCCGCAGTACGTTAAAGCCGTTATCGTAGAAGACATCGGGGCTGAGATTGACGTCGACATGTCCTTTATCGGGAACCTGCCGGAACGATCAGATACACTAGACGACCTTAAAGAGGCTCTTCTGCGTATTGGCCTAAGAAATGTCGATTACTTTGCTGAAAGCGTATTTGAAGATGAGAGAGGCTGGGGCTTCCGTTCGGATCTTCAGGGAATTCCGGTTTCTACACAGCATACGAAAGGCGACTGGTGGGAGGACTGGTTGGCCTCCTCTTGCCCGATCCTGCTTATTCACGGCAAACAAAGTTTCGCCTTGGACGAAGCCCATGCCAGACTAATGGCATCCCGGAGGCCTCATACTTCTCTCGTTGTTTTTGAACAATGCGGCCACGATATCCATTCTACCGATTTGGAAGGATATACCCAGGCAGTGAAGGAGTTCCTAGACACGCTAACATAAAAAATCCAAACAGATAGCAGCCAGCATAACGAGAAGAATGTTGAATTTTTTTTATGTAGGATAGACTTTCAAGATAACATTCTCCCTGAAGCTACGTAAGCGTGGTGATAAGAGTATGCAGCTGCTTGGCAGAATACTCATCTTTATCCCTCTATTCTTGATTTTTTACTTATTAGGTAGGTTCGCAATATTTGATATTATAAATTTTGACAAGCGCATTTTTCAAAATGTTTTTGTCCGCTGTAATGGTGGATAAGCTAAGAAATAGCAGGGATTATTAGTCTTACTAGCAAACACCTTTACTCGACGAAATTACACCCTTTTGTCGAGTTAAGGTGTTTTTTTCATTTCTCGAGGTTCTGCTTTAACGGGACAAAATAGGTTTGGTAAACCTCTCCTTCCCTGATTTCCAGGCAGTTCAGCTGTTTGCCGTACACGCATGCCCCATCAATGCCAATCTTGTCTCCGTCCTCACTGAACCAAACCTTCTCGGATGCATGCAGGTTGATGGCCGGCGTATGCCCGAATACAACGGTTTTGGGAAGACGGGTCGGATAATTATAGAACTTGTCGCGAATCCATATGAAATCATCCTGCACCTGCTGCTTCCAATCCTCCACAGCCGGATTAATCCCGGCATGCACAAAGATGTGGGTGTCTGTCTCATAATATAGCCGGAGTGTATTGAGGAATGCGAGATGATGTTCATAATGCTTCTTAATATAGGCTTTACCCTCGTTATACTTGTCCCGCTCCATTTCACCTTCAAAGAAATCAGCGCCGCAGTAACTCTCAATTGTATGTCGCGCACCGTTGCGAATCCAGCGCGAATTCACTTCCTCCGTATCCAGCAGAATAGCATCCAGCATCATCTGATCATGGTTCCCGCGAAGGGTGATGACTCCGCAATCTTGCAGTGCCATTACCTGTTCCACAACTTCCTTGCTTCGCAGTCCCCGGTCCACATAATCACCAAGCAGGATGAGTCGATCTTCATCCGGATCAAAACAAACGTCTAACAATAACTGATTAAACTCATCATAACAGCCATGAATGTCACTAATAGCTAAGACCCGAATCGTGATCCCCTCCACTTCTTAGGAAATGATTTAACCCCAAATGCCCATAAATTGTACATTCTAATTAGGTATTCTAGCATAATCTTATCATTCGCGAAGAACACTTCTATACGGCCTGCCGTGGATCTCACATAAAAAGAGGCGCTCCATCAAGTCCTATTGACCCGCTGGGAACGCCTCTTTTAGCTTGCAGTCATCTCTACTTTATTTTTCGATACAGCTTTTCCCTGTCATCCATCGCTTCATAACAGTGGGTGTAGGGATTAAACAGAATGGATTCCTTATCCCCAAGAACCAGAAAGCCCAGTTTAGCCAGACTCTCATAAAAAAGCTGATGTGCCCTGTGCTGCAGCTCTCTATTGAAATAGATGAGCACATTGCGGCACAGAATGACATTGAACTCATTAAACGACTGGTCCGTCACCAAATTATGTCTGGCGAACACGATATTTTTCATCAATGAAGAATGAAAGATAACCGATTCATGCTGCGCTGTATAATAATCCGCAAAATCCCGCGTTCCGCCGGATCGGATGTAATTCTGCGTGTATGCCTTCATGTTACGCAAGGGAAAGATGCCTTTTTGCGCCGATTCCAGCGCATCGTCATCAATATCCGTTGCATAGATACGCGCTTTGTCATACAGGCCTTCCTCTTGGAGAACAATCGCCATGGAGAGCACCTCCTCGCCCGTAGAGCACCCCGCATGCCAGATTCGGATATGCGGGTATGTCCGCAGGTACGGTACCACCTTTTGTTCGAAAGGTACAAATACATGGAAGAATCCCGAAACATCTCCGTGACATTCACCATGAAGTAATTCACAAGCTGCTGCATACTGTCCGGTTGATAAAGCACTCTGGGAATGAGAGAGGCAATCGATTCCTCACCCATCCGCTGCATGCCATGTCGAATCCTGCGCCGGATGTAATCATACGCATAATTCCGAAAGTCATAACCGTACATCCGATAGATAGCCTGCAGCAGCAGCTCTACCTCAATCTTCTCGCGTTCGGCATATTCATCGTTGACCGATGGATTCATCATCTCATCCTGGTTGAGAATAATCTTCTGCCTCCTCTATGTGTAAAGCCATACCTTCAGTAAGGACAGCAGCTTCTCGACATCAATCGGTTTGGTGATGTAATCGGAAGCACCCGCATCAATGCAGCGCTGACGGTCTTCCTTCATGGCCTTCGCTGTCAGGGCGATAATCGGCAGCTTGTCGAATTGCGGGATCTCTCGAATCGCCTTCATCGTCTCATAACCGTCCATTTCCGGCATCATGATATCCATCAGCACCAGATCAAAATTGTGATCCTTCTGGAGCATCTCAAGCGCTTCCCGTCCGTTTTCTGTGAAGACCACGTTCAGTTTATAGGATTCCAGCACACTGACCAGCGAGAAAATATTACGGATATCGTCCTCCACCAGCAGAATCCGTTTTCCTTCGAACGCATCTTCATTGTTATACAGCTTACGCAATAGATTGCGTCGATCTTCCGGTAAATTGGCCTCTACCCGGTGCAGGAACAACGCCGTCTCGTCAAACAGCCGTTCCTGCGATTTCACGTTCTTAATGATGATGCTCTCCGCATATTTCTTCAGTTCGATTTCTTCCTTCATATCCAGTTCTTTACCCGTATAAATAATAATCGGCAGCTGCTGAAGATGCTTGGTCTGCCGAATGCGGTCCAGCAGCTCGAAGCCCGTAATGTCAGCCAGCCCCAAATCCAGTACCATGCAGTCAAAATGCTCCCGCCCCAGCTCGCGCAGTGCTTCCGCACCCGTGGAAACGGCCGTTATGATGACATCATCATGGCCAATCAGCTCTACCATGCTGCTGCGCAGAATAACATCGTCTTCAACAATCAGCAGCCGCTTGAGATCACGATCCACAAAGGTTTCGATATGAGCCAAAGCTCCCTCAATCTGATTCTTGTTGGCCGGTTTCTTCAGGTAGGCCATTGCCCCCATGCTTAAGCCCTGCTGCGGCTCATCAACCACGGAAATGACATGCACCGGAATATGGCGCAAATCCGGCTGCTGCTTCAGCCGCTCGAGTATGGTCCAGCCATCGATGACAGGCAGCTGAATATCAAGCATAATGGCATCCGGTTTATAGGCATGCGCAAGCGCCAAGCCCCGGTCCCCTTTCAGCGCAACAATCCCTTTAAATTTATGTGCGCGAACGATATCCAGCAGTATTTTCGCAAAATGGATATCATCCTCAATGATTAATAAGATCCGGTCGCCAGGCTTAATATGTTCCCGGTCATCCTCCATTTCGGAGACGGTCAACAGATCGGGATCGGATAATTCAATATCCGTTGCCAGAACCTCTTCCGAAGACGAAGAAGATGAGGGTACGCCCGGGATAACGGCTTCATGGGCAGCGGCGGCTTCCTGAATACCTGATGCCTCTGGTAGAACCGGAGTTTCCGGCACATATAGCGTGAAGGTGCTGCCTGTGCCTTCCTGGCTTTTAAAATCAATGTATCCGCCAATCAATCCGGCCAGCTCGCGGCTGATCGTAAGCCCAAGTCCCGTGCCGCCGTATTTGCGGTTAGTGGATCCATCCGCCTGCTGGAACGCCTGGAAGATGACATCTTTTTTATCCATCGATATGCCGATGCCCGTATCGGTCACGGAGAATGCAATCCATCCCCTTTGACTCATTTCACTGAAAGGCTGTTGATGATTCGTTAACGGGTTAACCTCGCAATAGTTACAGAGCCCTGGCTGGTAAATTTGAAAGCATTGGATAACAAGTTCTTCAGAATCTGCTGCACGCGCTGTACATCAGTATGTAACGAATGAGGCAGACCCTGCTCCATCTCGATATGGAACTCAATGCCTTTTTTCGCCGCAAGCGGCTCGAAGCTGCGCTGCAGGGTTTCCTTAATCTCTTCGAGAATAACAGGCTCCAACTCAACCTTCATCTGTCCCGCCTCTACCTTCGACAGGTCGAGAATATCATCAATCAGATGCAGCAGATCATTGCCCGAAGAGTGAATCGTTCGCGCGAAATCCACCTGCTTCTCATTCAGGTTCCCTTCCTTGTTCCCCATCAGAATTTCGGACAAGATCAATAAACTGTTCAGCGGCGTCCTGAGCTCATGGGACATATTCGCCAAGAACTCCGATTTATATTTCGATGCAGACTGCAGGTCGGAAGCCTGTTTCTCCAGCATGAAGTTCTGCTTCTCAATCTCGTCTTTGATTTCTTCAATCTTGCGCATATACGCTTCCACTTGCTCCGTACGATTGCTCAGCTCCATATTGTTCTTCTCCAGCTCTTCTTGCTGAAGCTGCAGCCGTTCTTCGGATTGTTTCAAGGCCTCGTTGGACGCCTTCATCTCATCTTGCTGTGACAACAGCTCATCCGATTGTGCCTTCAGCTCTTCCGTTTGCACCTGAAGTTCCTCGGACATCGCCTGAGACTCCTCCAGCAGACGCTTGACTTCCATCTGGGCAAGAACGTTATTCATCGCAATGCCCAGCGTACTCCTTGCCTGATCTACCAGCTTCAATTGTATTGGAGTAAAGGCTTCTAGCGAAGCAAGTTCAATAACCCCTTCAAGCTCTCCTTCATATTCAACAGGAAAAATGAGAATGCTGCGCGGGGCAGATTGCCCGAGACCGGTCGTTATTTTCACGTGATCATCAGGAATCGCTTCCATAACGATGGTTCTTTTCTCAACGGCGCATTGACCGACCATACCCTCACCCATATTGAATACCGAGGCGCCCATATCGGTGCCTGAAGCAGCGAATGAAGCCGTCTTATGAAGCTTGTCACCCTTCCGCAGGTAAAAAACACCATAGGAGGCGTTGACCAGATGTGCCATTTTGGTAATGAAGGCCTCGGCAAGCGGGTTGATATGGCTGATGCCTTGATACGAGATAGCTACATCACCGGTACTGGTCTGGAGCCAGCTTTGTCTCTCGTGATTTTCGAGCAGCCGGTTGGTGGCTTCACCCAAATCCCTGACCTCATCCTTGGTTCGAACCACAATACGCTTGGAGCGTAAATTGCCTTCGGAAGACGCAATGTCCGAAATCGCATGGACCACTTCCCGGATCGTGTTCACGATAGACTTCGAAATCACCACGCCAACTGTAATGGAGAGAACAATGACCAATGCCAGAACAATATAAAGCACGTTTTTGAAGTCCGCGTTTTTTTGATCGAGCTCATCTACGCGCTTCTGTGTCAGACTTTTCTCCGTGCTGCGGAAATCTGCCAGCTGTGACCGCATTTGATCAACGATTTTTTTACCCGGGTCCTCCATGAAGAATTGAAGGACTCCTTCGTTGTCATTCGCTTTTTTCATAGCAACAACGGACTCTCCAGCGGTATCAATCCATTCTTCGATGTTGGCCTTGATCTCTTCCAAACGATTCTGCTGATCGGGATTATCGGCTATTAACTCATGGAGACTGGAAAAATCCTTCTGCCAATTGGCCTGTCCGTCTGTATAGGGTATTAAGTATCGGTCATCCCCGGTAAGGGCAAAACCTCTCTGTCCTGTCTCCATATCGAGCACATGTTTTTCAATCTGATTCGTCAAATTGTGAACTTCAATATCATGCTCCACGATAAAATCGATCTCTTTCTCAAGAGATGAAATTCGATCGCTGAGAACAAAGATGGAAGCTCCCAGAAAAATAACGATGATCAAATAACCAAGCACAATCTTTGATCCTATGGTAAGCCTCATATTATGTAACACGTTTTTCACTTCCCTTTCCCCGGCATCCAACCTTTTTTGAGGAACCAAACCATAAAGAAGAATACGCCGAACCCTTTCATCGAAAAAAGGACTTGGCGTAATTACGGATACTTCTGGCACATGTCGTACTCGAAGCTTGATATGATAATGTCTCTATCACTCACGTTTAAGTTTACGATAGTTTCTATGATGATGTCTAGATTTACATAGGGTCTTTTATATATAACTATATTTGGCCATCGCATCTCCCCACGGAGCATAACCCGCTTCCTGGAACCCCATTTGGGTGTATATCGTTTTGGCCCGCTCATTCTCGGATTTATAACATAACATCACATGGTCTGTTCGGTCCGAAGCCTTCCGAATCTCATCAAGAACGAGCCGAATCGCAGGTTTGGCATAATGCTGCCCTTGAAACCTGCCGTCGATCATAAACCGGTATATCCAGTAGTTATCATCGCAAGAATGAGGACCGTACATGACAAAACCAATCATCTCATCATCATGATAGATCGCCCTTGTTTCGAATCCTTCCATAAATTGTGCCTCGGCTATCGAGTATAGATTAGGTGCAATCCATTTCTCTTGTTCCGGCTTGGGTTTGAGACGGATGCAATCCTCCCAATTATCTTTATCTATGACATGAAGTGTTATCAAGTGCAAGACCCCTTCAATATGGTTTATGCCTCTATCCTAATCCAATGCGAGCTATTTTTCACGGTATTAAATATGTAAATCCAAATAGAGCGCTTCAAAACAAGATAATTAATAATTATAAGCGTTTGTTCCATATTCCGAACATGCTGCGACGGATAAACTAAAGTTAACTTTATTTAAATGGAGGCGTTTATCTATGCGGCAATTCAAAAACCATACCCAATCGAAAGGACTACAAAACATGAAACGAATGAGGGTTATACTATATGCAGAAAATATTGAATATTGGGGTTCTGGCCCATGTTGACGCCGGTAAAACCACACTAACAGAGCAAATTCTCTACCGATCCGGTATCATTGAGCAGGCTGGCTCGGTCGATCAGGGCAATACAACCACCGATTCCCTCGAAATTGAGCGAAGACGGGGAATTACGATTAAATCCGCGGCGGTATCGTTCACGCTGGGTGATCTTAAAGTCAATCTCATCGATACGCCGGGGCATGCGGATTTCATCTCGGAGGTCGAGCATTCCTTAAGTGTTCTGGATGGCGTCATTCTGGTTATTTCCGCCGTTGAAGGTGTACAGGCCCAGACGCGGGTGCTTAAACAGAGTTTGAAGGAACAAGGTATCCCTACCCTACTGTTCATGAACAAAATCGACCGAATGGGTGCGGACTACAACCGAGTTCGTACCATGCTGCGGAATCTGCTGGATGAACATATTTGTGAAATGAGCCGTGTTGATAATGAAGGCAGCACATCCGTTCACGTGGACATGGCAGATCCCCATAACTCAGGTTGGCTGGAGATCCTGGCGCTGCTTAACGACGAGCTGCTGCAAGATTACGCTCATGATGTTCCTGTATCCAGCGAACGGCTGAAGGAAGAATTGCGCAAGCAAACCCGGCAGGGTAAAGCTTATCCCCTGTTTGCAGGCTCCGCCGCCAAAGGAGTTGGCATGGAGCCGCTGCTAGCGGCACTGAACGACTTTTTCCCGGTTAACGACCCGTCTGAGCTGAATCATGAACCGCTATCCGGCTTGGTGTTCAAAGTGATTAAACAGCCGAACGGGGAACGGAATGTCTATTTTCGGCTGTTCGCCGGGAAAGTCCAGGCCCGTGATGAAATCTCGGTTACGTCACAGGACGGACAAACCACGATGCTTAAAGTGAAGCAGCTGCATGCTCTGCAGTATGGAAAATCCGCTCCGGCCGGTCATATTGATGCAGGGGATATCGGCATCCTGATCGGTAGCGAACTAAGGGTCGGCGATGTTATCGGAGCCGTGTCTGACAAGATGAAGATTGTTCACTTTCAGAAGCCACCCATTCAGGTCCATGTCTCAACGAAACAACCCGAAGACGAACATAAACTGCACAATGCACTAAGCGATCTGACCGTTGAGGATCCATTTCTGCAGTACGTTCAGGATACAAACACAAAGGAAAACATCATCCATGTGTTCGGCAAAGTCCAGCAAGAGATTCTGGTAGAGACGCTTCAGCGGCAATACGGCATCGAAGCTGTTTTTTCAGCTCCCCGGGTCATTTGCATCGAGAAACCCTGCGGTGTCGGAGAAGCTGTTGAATATATAGGGGAGTGCCCATTCTATGCAACCGTCGGCCTGCGGGTTGAACCGGGAGAACCGGGATCCGGTCTGCAGTATCGCTTGGACGTTGAGCTGGGCTCCCTTCCTCTATCCTTCCAGAAAGCGATTAAGGATACCGTCATTGAGGTGCTTCAGGAAGGGCTGTACGCATGGTCCGTAACGGATATCATCGTGACGCTGACGCATACCGGTTACGCAAGTCCCGTATCCACAGCCAAGGATTTTCGCAGCTTAACCCCGCTTGTCCTTATGGAAGCGCTGAACCAAGCCGGGACGGAGGTATACGAGCCCATGAATGATATCCAATTCATCCTGCCGGAAAGCAGCTTAAGCAAAGTTTTATCCAGGTTAGCTGCACTTGAAGGAACGTATCAGGAACCTGAATTCCGTAACAACGCCGTTCATCTTCATGGCACGATTCCTGTGCGCACTTCCGACGAGCTGAAATCAGAAGTCCATTCCCTGACAAGCGGTGAAGGCATGCTCTCCGTTAGACCAGGCGGCTACGTGAAGGTGCAGACCACCATCCCTGAGAATAAACGGCGACAAGTTAACCCGCTGAATCGCGGTGAATATATGCTTCACTTGAATAAGATCCTGTAATGAAGAGAAGCAGGCACAATACACCACATGAGAAAATTCCCTCCGCCCAAGCGAAGGGAATTTCTTCTGTCTAACTCCATATCTAATAAGCGAAAAGATAAGTTCGAGCACGCTACACTTACGAAAGGCGGCGAACAACCCAATCATTATTCATATAATCTGAATATTATACTATGAAGAGGTAAGATGATTCTTAATCATGATATATCAGGAGGCTAGACGCTATGCCTGCAATAATAGGGGTTCTTTCCGTTATACTGATGTTGCGCGTCGTTAAACGCAGATCCCGGAGGAATAATCGCTAAGCCACCTTTCCCTCCCATACCCATAAGAAAACCGCCAGTTCTCCTACTGGCGGTTTATTGTTTATGTTTATGTGTATGTGTATGTGTATGAAGAACCCCATGGACCGGTACTTATCCTGTACAAATGCAGCCACCTTTCTTGTTCAGATTCATTTATAAGCACGATTTCGCCATATTTGTCATCCACAATGAATTATTACTGAATCTATTGATATTCTGGTCCGTAAATACCTCCTCACAATAATTATAGGCGGCACATGAAATGGAAGCATGCCTATGCCTATTCTCGTTCTCTTTTCGCGGAGGTTGTGGGTCTAAGCTGGTTTCAAGTGTAAGTAAGATCAATAGTCCGATAATCCACCAGTTCATGTTAAGGTAACCGCCATTCTCTCTTTTTCGCACGAATACCAACCTTTCATCCCTGCAGCTTATGCTGGGTTATTTCTGCGATCTAGTAGACCTTGATCATCATCCATAGTGGTTCATCCCCCTATCATATCCGTTCAATAACGATAACCTCCAGCAAGCCAAGTTGTTTGTTAAGCTGTTATACTTAATTAACGCTTCAAGCCCCATCGTAGTCTCGCTCTATCTTTCTTAGTCTGGTGCAACTCTTTTTGCCCCTTGTCAATTATTAAGAGAGAGGAAAAAACGTTGCTCTAGACCCACCCATAATCGGCTTGGTAATATAGTCAGGTACTATTCAGGGGCGTGCGGAAGGAGTCGGCTAGATGTGGAGCAACAACGTTTCAATGATTTAAAATTAGGTGAAAAAGGTGCCATTATCAGTATCATTGCTTATATATGTTTATCTGCAATCAAACTGTTCATAGGCTATACCGCGAACTCCGAGGCCCTGCGGGCGGACGGATTAAATAACGCCACGGACATCGTGGCCTCCATTGCAGTCTTGATCGGACTTCGATTGTCACAAAAAACCGGCTGACCGGGATCACCCCTACGGACACTGGAAAGCGGAGACGGTGGCGTCCTTAATCGCTTCCTTTATTATGATGGCTGTAGGTATCCAAGTATTGTACGGGGCCATATCTTCCGTATTTGAAGGAAATCATGAGTCCCCTGATCTCATATCCGCGTGGACCGGTATCTTCTGTGCTATTGTGATGTTTATGGTTTATCGCTATAACAAACGACTCGCAACGAAAATAAACAGTCAAGCCGTTATGGCAGCCGCCAAGGATAACCTCTCGGATGCCTGGGTCAGCATCGGTACGGTTGTCGGTATTGTTGGCGCTCAATTTCATGTGCCATGGCTTGATCCGCTAACTGCCGTCCTGGTCGGCTTTCTGATATGCAAAACCGCATGGGATATCTTCCGCGATGCCTCTCACCATTTAACCGATGGATTCGATGAGAACATCATTAAGAGTTACAGAGAAACGGTGAAGCAGGTTTATGGAGTAAAGGGAGTCAAAGACATTCGTGCAAGAAATTATGGCAGCAACACAGTTGTCGATATCGTTATTCTCGTAAAATCAAATCTGGATATCCGGGTTGCTCACGATATCTCGGATCAAGTGGAGCATGAGTTAAAAGAAACGCACGGCGTTTATGATGTTCATGTTCATATCGAACCGAATTAAGCTTCCAACAGACGACAAAACAAGGTCCGGCCGTATCTACACTGGCCGGACCTTGTTTTGTCTATTTTGCGTCTTCGAGCGATTTTTCAAGATCAAGCTTAAATTGCTCCAGCGTCTCATAACGAATGATGGTAACTCCCTCCTCGATGAGGAGTTTCTCCAGACCCGATTCCAGGCATAGAACCGCTTCGTGAAGCGGAGCGAAATTGCCGGGATCCAGCACTGACACCAAATCCGGCAGCCCTTTGCTGAGATAAACCTGTTGATAGTTCAGACTTGAATCTAATGAGGTCGGCCAATACCCATGTTCAGCGTAATAAATAAAACGGGCGATCTCATCTTGGGCACCAATCGACCAGAAGTAGGCGATTGGATAATTCCCAGTTTCACAGGCCGTCTTGAGTTTATCCAAAATCCCCTTCAACTCTTCAAAGAATCCCTTCATTCGGTCCGGATAAGAGGGCTGCCCCGTTAGCCCAGCTTTCTCCTCGATCAATAACGAAAGCATACTCTCGACGAGATGTTCGCATGCATCGCGAATGCTCTCTGCCGAATCTGCACACATGATGTAATCCATCTGTTCTTCCAAACGGGCGGGTTTTAGCGCAAAATTCATGATCTGGCTTTGGTTCTTGCCCCAGCCGCTCTTGAGATAGGTTCTATTGAGAAGTGCCAGACTCGAAAGCACCTGGATTAGTACATCATGAGCTTCATTGCGGTAGTATGTGATGTTTCCCTCGTATGGCGCCTTCCCGAGCTTATACAAATGAAGATACACGGCACGTAACTGTTCTTCGGCTTTATCAATAAACGACTGCTGGCTCGGAGGCATATCGATAATCGTTTGCTGCAGCTTCTTAAAGCGTGACAGATCCTCATCGCTCCGCGAATACAGCAGAATCGAGTCCGCGATGATGGAGGTGTTCGTTTCCTGATAGGTTGCCATGCGTTCGGCACGTTCCCAACTGATCGGCCAGAAATCGAAGCTGATATCTTGCATAACAAACTGTATACTTGCACGATAACCTTTTGGCGTGGCCGGTATGAAGAAAAAATCCAGATCCGATCGCTTGGTAGCCGTGCCCTGTGCGTATGATCCGTAATAGGCAACAATTGCGATATCCTGTGGATAATTATTTTTGATATGATCCACCAACGTTTCAGCGACGTCCATTATATGTAACACCAGGATTCCCCCTTTCAAATTCGAATGGTTTGCTCTATGATAACAGAACGAATTCGAACATCTTAAGGGAAACTTCAAGTATAGTTTAATTTTACACTTCGTAATAAAAAGCCAATGAGCAAAATAAGCAGACATGTAAAAAAGAGTGATGCGTATTAGTCGAGCCTAATGTGCATCACTCTTTTATGAACGCCTTAGCAAGGAGGATAAACCTCCTCCAACAGCGTGATCCTAGCGTACTTTAGTAGTCCTCCACGTCGAATTTCCTATCTTTATAATAATACGGTCGGTCCTCTTCCGTAATCGTTCTTAAGACTCTGCACGGATTCCCGACAGCGATCACGTTGTCCGGCAGGTCTTTGGTAACCACGCTGCCTGATCCGATGACTACGTTATGACCGATGGTTACACCCGGATTAACGACCACGTTAGCACCTATCCAGACGCTGTCGCCTATGGTAATGGGGATCCCATACTCATATCCTGAGTTTCTTGAATCCGGATGAATCGGATGTCCAGCCGTGATGATGGATACATTGGGGCCAAACATGACGTTATCCCCAATCGTCACCTTGCCTACATCCAGGATCGTACAATTGAAGTTGGACATAAAGTTATTCCCAACCTCAATATTTTTGCCATAGTCACAATGAAAAGGCGGTAAAATATTAAGATTTGATCCGGCTTTTCCCAGAATGCTTCTCATAATCTCATCTATTCTCTCCTTCTCCTCGGGAGGACATAGATTATATTCGCGGATCTTCTTCTTGTTCGCTAATTGTTCTTCAGCAAGTCCATCCATCCATGCTTTATACGGAAGACCAGCCAGCATTCTCTCTTTATGGTTCATCATTTCTTCTATAATCTCCTTTATGTAAATGATGTTGGTCCATGCTATTGTACCAAATAAGCCGCTTGCGCTTAAATCCGCTGGATAAAGCGGTCTCCTCAACACGGTTATCCAGTATCAGCTTCCTATGGTGGTGTCATGACCAATGAAGAAAGTCCGGCCATATTTCTATTGGCCGGACCTTTCATCGTCTATTCTGTATTTTCGATCGATATCTGCTGCTCATGCTTCTCCGAATAAGCTTCTGTAGATTAAGAGACCTATATGTATCGATATGTTAATACTATGTTATCTGTAGCTTTACACTTCTCATGCCATTTCGACATTCACGACGTCTCATCGACTTTAAGGCCGAAAGCCTGAGTGGTTTGCCGGCAGTGAGTCAGTGCAGATGTCTCTGTTGTCTTTAATTACAGGCAATAAATAATCGAGAATTTCAGAAAATCTGTCAAATAAGTTTTCGTTAAATGTTACACCCCAGCATTCTTCCCCAGCTTTTTGAAATGAGGTCATTTTCATCATTTTGTAAAGGAGGCTCGAGGATATTCAATTAGCTTTACTCCGACTTTCCTCATACCAGATGGTGAATTGGCCTGCAGTGCGAATATCGTGTTATCCGAAATCCTCGTCTTCATTGAGACACCCTAAATATGTCTTTCATTATTGTTTGTCTAACTTTTTCACTTGATTGCTCTAACATTTGTACCAACTGACTTGCATAATAAGATACATAAGAAGAATCTATTTTAGATTCTTCATCAAAAAAATTTTCAGGGTATTCGGATCGGCTAATATCTTCTTCTCGAACTGCACCAAAATATTCAAATACATATTGAAATCCGGCATTCTCAATTAGTTCATCAACTACTTGTTCTATTCTTTCACGGCTTATATTATCTACAATGACTACTGGAGAAGATCCGCACCAATATGCCCCGTTTAAACAATGTCCATTTTGCAAATAATCTTTTCTAATTGATTCAATACATTTGATGGTATAGAAATTTGAAATCCATTTTGTTGAATCAGGGAATGTGACGACTACATCCACCTGAGCATCTTCTACATCATCTGCCCATCCTTCTGCACCTATATGAATATGCCTTCTTTTTTCAAACATAATTTCCACTCCTTGTCTTTTAACCCTCATACATATCAATCTTTTTTTGAAGGTATCACATAACGTTCTTACATTCAATTCGAGAGGCTTAAAAGAGCGATCAGCGACTGGGTGCGCAGCACTTAGCCTCGCAGGATTGTCTGCTGATTCACTTCTTCGAATCACCTCTTGCAGACCAAGGAGCCGTTAGGGGACGCTGCGTGAATACTATGTTAGGCGGAGTTCAATTGGAATATCACAAAATTTGTTCGATCTCGGCCGGCCGTGATGCGGTTGGGTGAATGGATGTGTCCCGGCAATCACTTCTCCGATTTTTCTTCCGGGACCGAGGCAGTTTGACTGCCTATGAGTGAACACGTTGTTTTACGAAGATAACTACTTCCTTGTATTACTCGCAATTCCATTGTTCTATAATTGTTTCGATTTCTAGCAAATCTCTTACTAGTCCATCATATTCAAATTGATCTGTATAATAAGTATCTTCCTTCCAGATCCCCTTCATACCAGCATTCTTACTCGCAGTGACATCATTAATTGGATGATCACCTACATATACACATTCCTCAGGTAATACTTTCATCAAATCAGCTGCTCTAAGAAATATGGCTGGGTCAGGTTTTCTAAGGCCCTCTACCTCAGAGATCAATATCACCTCAAAGTACTTCTGTATTCCTAAAGCGTGGATATTACTAGATTGAAAATCACTGAATCCATTAGTGATCATCCCAAGCTTGTAATCTTGTTCTTTGAGCTTTTCAAGTATTTCAAAGGTATTTGGAAATGGTATAGCATACTTACAAAATCCATTTTTATAATCAGCTAATAACTCATTCCAATCAAGTTGCAGATCAAATTCCTTTATTAATTCCTGGTAGACCCTATCCTTCGAAACATATCCCCGATTATCCAGTTCAATAAAGCGATTAATATAGCTCTCCTTATCTATATTCTTAGCCTTCTTTATGATCCGTTCATATTGATCGACAATGAATTCATATAGTGAACTGTTACGGTTTAATATAGTACCATCAAGATCAAAGATAATTGATCGAATCATATGTTTTTCCGCCTTTCAATGCGTTTCAGTGATGTTCGCCTAACGTTCCTGTATTCATGACGTCCCACCGACTCAAAGCGACGAATGTCGCCGGGCTCGATGTGCGCTTAGTCGGTGCGAATGTGTCCGGTGATTGCGCTTCCCTGCAACTGAAATGCCTCACGGAATCACTTCTAACTTCATGCCGGACCGAGGCAGCTTTTCTGCCGAAGCGTGAATATACTGTTATACGATGCCTTGTCTTCTAGAACTGCCACCAAATCTGCTCTTCACCTTTATTTCTTTGCCCTTTATATATTATATCTCCATCTTTTTCTGACTTTATATCAAAATTAATTTGATAGCTTTTTCTAAACAGGTTTAAATCTGTAATTCCTCTTTCTATTTCATCAAAGAAATCAAAGACTAATTCTTTTGCTTGTTCATTAGTTAATCTATCTTCTACCATAATTCTAATATTGATCATACCATCACTTGAACTCGAACTCGTTGCAGTAGTAGTAACTAGCTCTTTACTATTCATGGTCTTTTCCGCTTTAACTAATGAATCTACTAATTGATTAAAATCGATTTCATTATTATTGTTACAGCCAACTGTAATAAGAGAAAATAAAATTATTGATACTATTAAATATCTCATTTAATCTCCTTCTCTTAATGAATTTACATTCCCGAACCCGAGAACCTTAAGGCCCGAAGGGCCGGACCGCGACGCGGTTAGGCTCGCAGGGTTGTCCTCCGCCAACGCTTCCCTGTACCTCTGAATTCGCTCCGCAGTGAAATCCCTTCGCTCTTGGCGCACCAAGGGGCAAACGCCCCGCCTCGGGAATATGGTGTTATGTAATGTCTGCCTCATCTTCGAAAAACTTTCAAAAATTATAAGTACTTCTTAAAGGCTTTACTCGAATCACCGTCATAACCTAACTTTGTATAGAACTCGTGTGCTTGCTTCCTCGAAGCTCCGCTGGTTAAAAAGACCTTAACGCAATCCCTTGAAATACACAGATCTTCAATATGCTTCATAATGAGCGATCCATAACCTTGACCTTGTCTGTTTCCAGATACAACTACACGTTCTACAACCCCAAAAGGTTGTGACTCTATCAACGCATCTAAACATAGATGCAGATGTGCAGTTGCAACGATCTCTTGGTCTACTTCGCAAATGAACAAGAAACTATTAGGATTTTGTTTAACTTCTTCTATTCTATCTTCCAACACTTTTATTTTTGTGTTGTTTGGAAGCAATTCTTTATATAGTCGTTCAATCGCTCCGGCGTCCTTTGTTTCAGCTTCACGAATTATCATTCACATTCTCCTCTGTATTTAGGCTTATTTCACGTAACGTTTGTGTATTCACGAACCCGAGGGGATTAAGGGAGCAACGCGACCGGGTCCAACGGACTTAGCCTCGCAGGGTTGTGAGCTGATTCTACTTCCCTGACTACCTCATCTTGCGAACCAAGGGCGTAGCCCGCAGTGTAGATACTGTGTTAGGCGATGTATCTGCCTTCTTCGATTACACTTTCCTAATAATGAGCCCTTCTTCAAACTCCTCTATCTTATTAACGTTTATCCATATCTCTCTGAATCTATGAAAACATACAATATTGAATTTACTACCAATGCCTTCACTAAATATCTGATTTTGCAAAGATAGACCCTAGTTCTCCATTTTTTTTATGTAGCCCAAAAAAGAGAAAATGGATTATTTAGAACTTTCTATACTTTTGAAGGGGTCTTCTAAGTAAAGGATGTAAATATGAAGTCAATATCATCACTTTAAGTTTTCAGGATTTAATCCTTTTAAAATATCAGGAATAAACATTCCATCTTTGCGGATTAATATATCATCAAACCATATCTCTCCACCGCCATAATCCCTTTTTCAAGTATCCTACACGCTTGGTTATTCGAAACAATTAGATAGCTTTAAATATTCATGTTTCAAAATACTCATCAATATACGATCGACATATTGACCATTTTTATAGACTTCGTCTCTTAGTATGCCATCCTTCTTGAAACCAGCCTTTTCATAACTCCGAATAGCACCAGGATTATCAGCGTCTACAGTCAAATACACTTTATGAAGGTTTAAACGCTCGAACGCAAAATCCAGAACAACACTTGTCACTTCTGTAGCATAACCTTGCCCCCATACCATTTTGTTCCCAATCCAAATACCAAATTCAGCATGCTTGGACCAAGGATGGATTTTAAACAATTGGGTACTGCCAATCGCGATGCCGTCTTCTTTTATTATGGTAAAATAGACAGCTGATGGATCTGTTTGCGCGTAACTCCGGGTACGTTCTCTAACCACTTCCGGTGTTAGGGGCATACCACTTCCTGATGGTAACGTTCGGTTAACTACAGGATCGGACAGCCATTCGTATCGCAGTTCCCAATCTTCTTCAACAACAGGCCTTAATGTTACTCGTTGTCCGTATAGCATATTTCCCCTCCGTGTACTTAGATAGGTAATTATTTTAGCCCACAGTTATAATAATAGATTTTATCTAGCAGTATGTCATATAACGTTTATGTGTTCCTGACATCGAAAGGCTTAAGCTGCCTCAATCCATATGCGAAGCATGTACTGAAGCCGGGTGGCTCCGCCACTTAACCTTGCAGATGTATCCGCCTGCCCTACTTCTTCGCCGCTGAATTCCATCATTGTGAGTTAACTTCTATAACCTCGGGCGGACCGAGCGGTGATAACCGCGAAGCTGGAAAACGGTGTTATCTGCTGGATCTGCCCCACTTCTCCGAATCAAGACAGGACGTCGGCCACAGCCTTATTCTCTTTATAGACCTATTTGAATTTGATGTCTTTTCAGACTTTATAGCTTAAAAGCCATTGTCACATCGGTAAAATTATATAGTTTTTTGACTGTTTATAGTCTTGTATTCTTCGTAATGGCTTTATCTAGTTTTTATATGTATTTAGGGCTTCATCTGTATTCTAAGCTTTGTTATTTAGATCATCCTAACATCTCGTTATTTAAATCGTTATAATCAGTTTCGATCCCTTAAAATTTCTTTAATCTCTCGTAATTCTTCTATCATTTCTTTCATTTGTTGATTGTTCCTAGAGTTGTCCATTCCAATTTTCACACTAAAGATACCAATTACTAGATTCACTGCCAACATAATAATAACTTCCAATATATCCTTCCTTTCTCCAAGCAACGGGACGTTGCGAATGTATAGCTCTCAAAATGTCCCTTTGGGGCAATATCTTGCAGTTAACGTTTCTGTATTCACGAACCCCAAAGGGGTTGTCTGTTGTAATGCCTCTTCGCAATCCATCCCGGCAGGCCCAGGCTCCGTAAGGAGCCTCAGCTTGAATAGGTTGTTAGGCGTAGTACCCTCCTTTCAAATCTCTATCCAAAATCTATTTAATATGCTTCCATATTATTCCATAAAATCTTCATCCCTTAATCCACCATTCTTAATAATTGTATTTTTTGATGCTTGATTAATTTCATCACATACTAAAAAAGCACCTTCAATATTCCCAGTCTTTTACTTTTCAATAAAGCAAGTCTTAAAAGCTCTTTAGCATATCCCTTCCACCTTTCCGACGGTCTGATCCCATAGCCAATATGTCCACCACTATGAAATAGTTTATCTGTCAATTCGTGTCTAATATTTACTGCCCCTACAACAATCTGATTTGCTACTAGCCAATAAGTTGAATTGGCAACAAAGCCATTTGTATTCATTCCTTGTTTGTTATTGTTAAGCCATGTAATCATGTCTTCAAAGTTTTCTGGGTCTTTCTCTATCACCCATGGAACCATATCTTCTCCACTTTGTTTCCATTCCTGATAAAAACTCAAATAGGAGTCTTTCAGTTCAATACTCGGATTAGATAAAACCAACTGATCATTCAACAGCATTGTCTCCTTTTCATTGCATTTAGGGTATTACGCCTAACGTTGTTGTATCTACGAACCCGAGAGGCTTAAGGGGCTTAAGCCCCGGGTTCAACGGAGTTAGCGAGTGCAGGGTTGTCTGCTGTATCCGCTTCCTCGAAAACCCTCTTGCAGACCAAGGGTCGAAAGTCCCGATGTGTGAATACTATGTTATAAGATGTCCCCGACTTCTTTGAAATGCCAAACTCTATTTATTATTCTTCTTGATACGGATTAGAATAAAGGTCACACTCAATTTCTGCATCGATTTTATTTGTGAATTCTATTATTTCTTTATTTATTATTAGTGCGGGAGTAAAGCCGTCGTTCATTCTTATCACAATCATGAACTTACACTCTAATTTATATTTGTTACTTAATTCAACTATTTTTTCTTCTTTACCTAAAAGCTGTTTTAGTATTTTATTTAGTTGCACAGTAACATCTAAGGATTCTTCGTATTCCGTACTAAGTTCCCATACAGTTTCTTTCCTTATGTGTTTTATAGTCTGGGCGATATTAAAGTTGTTTTTTCTTGAAATAAGTTCTCCCATGGTATGCGAATGCGTTGGTCGTAAATTCAATTCTTTTGAGATGTGATCAATTGGAAACTGATCACCATATAAACTGAAATATACTTTTACATTTGTCTTTTCCAAAGAAACCACCTTCAAATAGTTATTTAATATCTTGCGGGGATTTCTGATCCTTTTCGATATCAATAAACCTTGAACCAGTTGATAAATCAAGTGGTCAACATTCCAGCCAACTCCCCCTTCGAAAATGTCACATATCTCCTCGTACGTTCTGCTGAATGTTAGAAGTCTACTACCATATTCATGTAACCAGTCATGAAAGACTTAATATCTGTTTTCTTTTACAATAAAGCATAAAACCTTTTTGCATCATCATCATATTGAACGTAATGACTAATTCATTCGGATCAATACTAGTCAGTCTTTCTAAGAAGTATATCATCCATTCTGGATATATCTTTTTCATAAACTTTTGAATGTGTGTCCAAAATGATCTCAGTGCATCAAGGATGGACAGATTATCTGGTATTTGTGAATGATATAGTACTTTACCGATTTCCAACAACGCTTTTTTAGAGTGCCCACCCTGAGTTTAAGGAGTATTTTGTTTTATAAAAATCAATCATATGATCAAAAATCTCCAGCCCTTGTTTTTTTATGTTCGGTAGTGTCTTGCAATGCTCTACAATATGATGTATATTCTTTTATTGCTTCTCGCGGATCGCGAGGCGCTGAGCTCCGATGTATGAGTATGATGTTATAAGATGTTGACGACCTCTTTAGCTGCATACATTTTTTCTTTATGCAAATCATTTTTTTGTAATTGCTATTTCATATTCTTTATGTCGTTTTTAAAAGATTCAATATATTTTTTTGATTAATTTCGAATAACTCCTCATATCCATAATAACTAATTAAAAAAATCCTTTGTCAAAATTTATTGCTTCTAGTATTTTACAATCTACATCTTAATATATCCCAACTTGTTCCAGCTACGAAAACAGGAATAGAGAAAAAACAGCCCCTGAACTGACCTTGTTGTTAGACTTCACTAACAAAGTAGGTACAGTTTAATGTCTGGGCTGTTCTTTTACATGTACTCCAAATATAAAGAATACCATCTATCCTGCAATCATAAGGCATCATTTCACTTTATTTAGTACATGATTCTTTAATTAAATTCCCACTGAACTTCTTCTCGTTCCTGTATTCACGAATCCCAAAAGGGTTGTCTGCATAAATGCCACTTCGAAATCCATCTTGCAGACTCATTTCATTTAGTGTATCTGAGGTGGCTCCAAGTGTCCAATTGGATCAGGGGCCTTTAAAGAAATCTATCTTTAATATGTTCTTTAGCTCTTAAACAAGCATTCTTATAACCTTCACTTCTCATATCGTCGGAAAGAATTTTTTGGAGGTTTGGCAGATAGATGCCCTATTTCATTTGCATTTGTTCATGCCTGCAAGTGTTACTGCGGCAAGTCCTACGCAAAATAGTAAACTAATGCAACTAAGAATAACCTGAAAAGTCGATGCTTCATAGTAGCCAGATATGGTAAATACAGCTGTAATAGGATATAAAGCTTTTAGGGTATTTGACGTACTTGTAAATAATCCAATAAAAGAATAAAATTCAGTGATAACTAACGCAATCCAATATCCCTTTTTCATGTATGATATCAAAGCAATAATAGGTGATATTGCTAGAAATATACATATACCATCCAAAAAATAAGCTTTCAAAAAATTCATGACCATCCCTATGGATAAATCAGAAAAATGTAAAGCTGCTTCAGTGAAAAATGTTATAGCAAAGAGCAATAAGTAAAAAAGAATTACTACTATACAAGGGTTATAATCATTTTTGCAATTGTCAACTTTGCTTCATTCACGGGGATAAGTCGAAGTGAATCGATTGTATTCTCCTGTTCTTCACGACAAATCATGTAACTACCTAAGAGAGCAATAACCGCTGGAAGAACGAAAAATGTTGCCAGTGGTTGAGCAACAGCCATATACCAACCTATAGTATCTATATCTCGAATACCGTCATTGTCTGTTAACCCGGATAAAAAAACAATAACTGCTACCATAACCGTCGCAAAAATTGCAATCCAAACAAAACTTAACCGGCGAATCTTTTGATGTTCCGCCCAAAGTAACGTTCGCATGATTAACACCTCACTTTCTTCTTGCTAATGCAACGTTTGCAAGAAGTACGGATACAATCCCCCAGATAAAAATGCTAAGAAAAGCCAAAGGTATGCTAATTACCTGTGTATTGTTCAGTCCTGGAATATCTCCGTTTCGAGCAACGATTACTGCCATGCTGGATAAAGGATGTATATACATATTTATCGACACTATAATAGAACCAAGAAAAGCATAAATTAGTGTTATAGCAACTGGAAGAATATATCCGTTTTGCGTTGTAGCAATTGCCAAAATCGGCAGCATTGCAAAAGCTGTAATAACACCAATCTCCAAACACTTTCTTATCAAAAACAAAACGTTTTGCCAATCAAATGCGATATCTCCGAGAAATATACTAAATATAACGGAACCTACAGCTGTGACTAACATGAAGCAAACAGAATAAATCAAAACCACAAAAAATTTACTAAAGAAATATATCATTTTGCTGACAGGCACAATCCAAAGTTGTTTAAGCATATCGTATTGATTTTCATTGTACATTAGCATTGTGCTTAATATTCCTAAAACAACAGGTAAGACAATAAAAAGTGTAAGTCCGAACGCTGACCATTTATAAAACTGTACAGGGTCACCGCCTGTATCCCACGCATATTTAAATAATAAGTACGCAAGGAATGGCATGATGAGAGCTGAAAACATCATAATCCACACAAATGTTCTGCGTCGTAACTTAAGAAATTCTATTTGAATAAGTTTAAGCAATGCCATCTCCTCCCGTAATTTTCCTAAAATAGTCCTCTAAAGTATCATTACAAAGCTGAGAACTAATAACCGACACATCTCCCAATATAAGTGCCTTATTAACAGAAGCCATATCCAGAGAATTATTATAGATTTGCAACGTATGATCGTCTTTCACAGAATAACTTTTCAAACCGAATTGACGTTCCAAGATCAAGCTGGCTTTAGCAGCATCAGAAACTTGAAGTAGAATGTATTTACCATTTTTTCGTTTAAGTTCCTCCATACTATTTTCTTCTAACAGAATACCATTGTCGATTATTCCAATATCATCCGCAAGCAATGAAATTTCAGTAAGAATATGGCTGGAAATAAGAATTGTTTTCCCACGTTCAACGCTCAATTTCTTAATAAAATCCCTGACTTCTGCTATACCTATAGGGTCCAGACCGTTTGTAGGTTCATCTAAAATCAGGAGTTCTGGGTCATGCAAAATAGCATTAGCAATACCCAGACGTTGTTTCATACCGAGAGAATACTCACCGAACAGCTTTTTATCCTTATACGGTAATCCTACAACTTCCAATGCGTTCTTCACAGCGTTAGGAGCAGATGTACCACGCAGTTTTGCAAAAATATTTAAATTTTCTGTTCCAGTTAAGTTTGGATAGAATCCGGGCGTTTCAATAATCGCTCCAATTCTGGGATATACCTGCTTTTCTCTTCCTTTAATGTTATTACCAAATACGTCTACCTCACCAGAAGAGGTAGACGTTAACCCTAAAATCATTTTCATAATTGTCGTTTTACCGGCGCCATTACGACCGAGCAAACCGTAAATACGTCCTTTTTTCACATGGATATTTACATTATTTACAGCTTTCTGATCCTTATAGATTTTAGTAAGTTGTTTAGTTTCTATCGTATACTTTGTCATATGAATGCCTCCTTTATTTAAAGTTTATCAAACAAATCTTGCCATAATCTTGCCGAAATCTTGTTTGTTTCTTGCTAATAAAAAAAGCTCTTAAAAATTAAAGAACTTTCGGAAGTTTTACTATGAATGCTGTACCACCATATAATGAATTTTGAGCATGGATTGTTCCTTTATGCAGATGAACAAGTTCTCTAGCAATAGCAAGCCCTAAACCATTTCCGTTAGTCGAACGTGATTCATCACTTTGATACAGTCTATCAAATATATGCGGCAGGTCATTAGGAGAAATCCCTTTTCCATTATCACTAACCTGAACCATAACGTTTTGTTCATTTTCACTTATTTGTAGATCAATTCTAGTTCCCTCACTATGTGCAATAACATTTTGAATTAAATTATTAACAATTCTTATATAAGCATTTGGATCTAATCGGATAAAGCATTCTTTGTCAGAAATATCAATTTTATATTCAAAATGCTCTTCCTCAAAGGTTGGTATCCAATTCACCAATATATCACGAGTAAATTCGTTTATATCCTGTTCTTCAAGTTTAAACACTTGCTCTTTTGCGTCAAGCTTGACCCAATCAAATAAAACTTCAACAAAACCCTTCAAATGATGTGCTTTATTTAAAGCAATCTCAAGATATTCTTCTTTTTCTTTTCCTGTAACAAACTTCTTTTGAACTGCTTCTAAATAGCCAACTAAAGAAGTTAAAGGTGTTCTCACATCATGGGATAAACTCGTCATAAGTCGCTTATAAGCTTGTTCGGATTGCTTTAACTGTATGAGTTGAGTTTGACTTTTCATTGCTATATCATTTATGGAATAACAAATTGTTTTAGTGATATCATTTTCATTTACCAAAACACGACGATTCCAATTCCCTTTTTTTATATCCACTAAAGAATCTTCAATAATTGAAAGTTGTTCAGAAACCTTATACAGTTTTGTTACCAAATAAATGATAACCATAAGAGAAGAAGCTAGAGCCATAAGTAGAATATAGATCCATTCCATAATTAAGCCTCCTTATTAAAACGATAACCTACTCCGTGTACCGTTAAAATATAAAATGGCTGTTCTGAATTGGGTTCTATTTTCTTCCTCAACTTACTTATAAAGGACATAATATTATTGTCGTCAAAAGAATAATCATCGTTCCAAACTTGTGTATAGATTTGTTTCTTCGTAAACACACGCCCCTTATTCGAAGCTAAAAATACTAATAAATCAAATTCCTTTCCTGTTAAATCAATTAGCTTGTCCTCAACATGAACAGTTCTTATTTCTTTGTCGATAACAATTCCTTTAAAGATAAGAATGCTTACAGAATCCCTGGAATTAAAAGTAGTATATCTTCTAATCAAAGATTGCACTCTAGCAATGAGTTCATTGATACTGAACGGCTTTGTTAAATAGTCATCTGCTCCAAGACTAAGACCTGTTACCTTATCAGGCTCACTTCCTTTAGCCGTCAGCATAAGTACGGGGACATTACTATATTTTCTTATTTCAGATAATACTTGAAAACCGTCCATATTAGGTAACATCACATCTAAAATAATTAGGGAATATGAGTCGTTTTCATTCATGACTTGAAGTAATCCTGTTTGCCCGTTATATGCCATATCGGTTTCTAGGTTTACTTGTGATACGCATTTTTTTACTAATGAGCACAATTCCACATCATCATCTATTATGAGTATTCTATTTGTCATGAGGTTTCTTCGCCCCTTTTTTTCTTTCAAAATAAGTGCAGCTGTTTTAATATACTATTTCCCAGATGTTAGATTAATGATAATTCCAAAAAATGTAAATCAAAACGAAGTAATGTTATTATTTTATGGCAGCATTCTTTATTCGCTATCGAAATTGTCCGATCACAGGAAAATTAGTTAGTACCATAAAGCCCCTCGCAGAAGAGTTTGGAATAATCGCTTTAAGCAATTCAAAATACTGTTGATCAAGTTAAGTTAATTAACAAAGATATCATAATCGTTTTCCTTTCTTATTTAAGGGTATTTCACATAACGTTCTAGAGATTTACGACGTCTCACTCCCTTAAAGGCCGTAGGCCTGGCCGCGACGCTGTTAGGGAGTGCAGATGTGTCCGGCACACTTCTTCGATTCATCTTACCCGGACCGAGAAGCGTTAGCGACAATGCGTAAATCTAGTGTTATGTGATGGTGCTCTGAAATATTCCAACTAAAACTAGTATTTATCCCAACCCTAGTTCCATAGAAATCACATTATCGTCATATATGGTTCTAATAACTTCCTCTCTATTGTTTATCAAAACCTTTAACCACTCATTGAAATTATCCATGATTCCATACAATTTGGGGTTGTGGCTATCGAAATAAGCAACTATGTATTCTTCATTTATCATCTGATTCACAATGAAACACCATGCATTTCCATTATGATCTAGAGAAAACGGGATTAAATGGTCTACGTTCACAGATCCACCCTCTCTAATATTAATCATTTCATGAGTCTCAACGCTAATCATTCTTTGTAAAGAAAGGCTCTGCATCGGAAAGATTTGTTTGTTTCCATCTCCTACTGCACTTACTTCTTGAATCATGTATAAATGCACCATTGCTAAACTGTGATACAAAATCGCAATATGATTTTGGTAGTTTGCAATTCAAATCATTTTCTGTTTTTTCTATATCTTCTTTCGATGCTACTTCATATGTTTCATGGATCTCTTTTTCTTTAACAAGGGATTTTATGAGGCTTTGTCCATTCATTCTAGGACTCTCCTTTTTCTCATTTTGACTTCGCACTTTCACATAACGTTCCTGTATTCATGAACCCCAGAGGGGTTGTCTGCTGATATGTCTCTTTGAGCTCCATCCCGCACGCAGACCCAAGCTCCAAAAGAGCCGCAGCGTGAATATTATGTTATGCGAGGTTATTGCCTTCTTGAGAGACTTTCAATTTGTCTTGTTCTTTTAGATATCCATATAACGCTGAAATATATGTTGAGATGGTTATTTGAGCACCTTTTCCATTCTGATTCATATGTACCCCTAAGTTTTCACTGATTTTATCCTTTATTTCTTTATTTGCAATTATTTCGTTCAACTCTTCAACCCTGTCTTCAAATCCAAAATTTTTTATTTCCTTCATTACCTCGTCTCTAAAATTCTCATACCAATTTTGCTTTTCTGTCCATATTAAGAATGCTTCTACCGATCTAGTATTCGGAGCTTTATCATGACAATCCCTGCACATTAAAAACAAATTTGAGGGTTCATCAGTACCGTCAAATTGCTTGGCAACAATATGGCATCTCTGTAACGGGACATTATCCCAATTCTTTATTATTTCTTCCCTAGTTGCACGAGGTTTCTTTATATCATATTTATCCTCCCAAAACCTGCCACATGCCCAACAACACGGCTCTCCCCAATCAATTCCCTTCTTATCTAACCAATTCATCCAATATTCAAATATCTTTGATTTCGAAGGCATTCCCATCTTCAACTATCATTCCTTTCATTTAATTGATTGCAATAATTTCGCCTAACGTTCTTGCATTCACGAACCCTAACCGGCTTAGATATCTCCTATCTTAGTTGGTGCAGGGTTGTACGCTGAATCCACTTCTCGATAATGCTCCTTGCGGACGAGGGACAGCATAGCTGGCCCAACGCGTTAATGTGGTGTTATACGCTGTTACTGGCTTCTTCGAACTACTTACTTAGTATCCCTTGATCTACTGACTTGTTAATAATTTGTTTGGCATATTCCCATAATGATTCTGAACCTTTAGAGATTTCACTATTTCGATTTATTACCTGCTCACTTGTTATTTTGTATTTCCTCCAAGTGTCTCCTTGATTTAAGTAGTTATGAATTAATGGCTGCAATCTGTCCAGCGAAGAAGCAAACTTTGCTTCATTGGTTTCCTTGTTTTCAAATTCAATCCATAATTCCATCAATTCATTTCCTTGTTCTTCTGGCAACAATCCAAACAGTCTCTTCGCAGCTAAAATTTCTCGATTATACTTATCAACTTGTCCTTTTGTATCATAAGCAAAGGTGTCCCCTGCATCTATTTCTACTAAATCATGAACTAATAACATCTTAATGACTTTGAACAGGTCAATTTCATGATTAGCTTGTTTATGTAAAATGATTGCCATCATTGCTAAATGCCATGAATGCTCGGCATCATTTTCTAATCTCGAACCACTTATTATCTTAGTTTTCCTTTCGATGTTCTTTAACTTATCAATCTCTATCAAAAAGTTAATCTGATTTTCTAAATTCTCCATTGGATAGTCCCCCACTAGTTATTGCAGTAATTGCGTATAACGTTTCTGTATTCACGACGCGAGCCGGCCTTAGATAGCTCTTATCTTAGGCCGGCTCGTGTGTCGTCCGAGTTATCTTCCATGATTATACATCGGACGACCAAGGGGTGTAAGCCCCGTAGTGTGAATATTATGTTATGCGATGCCTCGGTCATCTTCGATTTACTTTCATATTAGTCCTTTTTTAAATGCAATTTATAAATCTTTAATATATATTCTTTATCTTCTGAGTCATCATTATGTCCTTCTATTGGTAACCCATTATGAAATGGGGACCCTAAAAAATCATCAAGTATTTCTCTTGGATTATTTAATATTCGTATTTCACAGCTAAATGGTAATTTCTTGTTTATGTCAGATATCAGATTGAATCTTAATTGACTTGCCATAATATCAAACCATAAATAAAAATACATACCTAGATTTGAACTAGAGCTTTCTATTTGATCTTTCCGATTCTGTATAACTTTATTTATAAATTCGTTGAAATCGTCAGTTGTAATTTGATTAATCAATTCAGGAGAAATCGAGATTCTCCACATATTTGTTTCAATTTCTTCTTGAAGATCAGCTTCAGAGGAACCGATATAAATTAAATCGTTTATTATATCTTGAAGATCTTCAAAATACTGTTCCTTATTCATTTGTTTTTCCTTCTTTCATACAATACCGAGGTTTCATATAACGTTCCCGCATTCACGACGTTCAATCGGCTTAAGGATCCGCCAGGAGCTGGCCACGATGTGATTAGTCGGTGCGGATGTGTCCGCTGACTCCACTTCGCTGCCGATGCTTCTCGCGGACCGAGGAGTCGTCAGGCTCCGATGCGTGGATATGATGTTATAAGATGTCCCCGCCTTCTTCGAGCAACTCTCACATTATTACTTTCTCTTTTAAATTTATCTTTGTTTTTATTAATTCCTTACTAATTTTGATTTCTTGATACTTTTCATAGATGTGATAATAAATTTCTCCGTAATTTAATCCTTCAGGTAAATACTCACTCAATTGAATTTCAGCAATTTCAAAATCTGGAAGTTCTCCAAGTTCCTCAACGTCTGCTTCAAATACGACTCCATATTCGCCATTCATTTGATAGATTCCAATCTCAACTAAATCAAAAATTAATGCACCTGTCTCTTCAAATAATTCTCTACTTGCGGCTTCGATTAATTGCTCATTTTGTTCAATTTTTCCTCCCGGAAGTTCCCAAACAGTTCGGTTCTTATTTCTAATCAGAATAAACTGGCTCTTGCTCTTGGCAATCAACACAACATACTTTATTGTAAAACGATCTATTTCATAGAGTTCATGCCATGAATAATTCACTTTTTATCCCTTCTGTCCTTTTATATTGTCTTTAGATCATGCGGGGATTTCCTATAACGTTCCCGTATTCACGACGCCCAGCGAATGCTGGGTGTGTCCGGCTCTGCTTCTGCTTTCCCGAAATCCCCCTGCTGGACCGAGGGCGTATGCCCGATGCGTGAATATAATGTTATGTGATGTCAGCATCATCTTCTAACTACTTAAGTCGGTTCTTTGATTTCTTTGCCATGGTTTTAAACTCTTCGTATTTCTCTCTCGATGCTTTAATTTTACTCTCAACAACATACGGGGCAGCAGCAGCTAAATTAGGTAACTTCTCATTTATGTAACTGTATAATGATCTTTTCTCACTATCGGTTGGAACTATAGGAGCAACAGGTATAGGTAATGGTTTATCATCGACTTCTACTCCTTCGAGTAAACTCGGCATTCCAAAAGCAAAGAAATTATGAAAAGCTCTTTTCCTATCTACTTCTGTTTCTTCATAATTGCCATTGGAATCTAATCGGAATCGTTCAAATTCGATGGTAAGCAATTGATGTGGCTTCCTGTCTTTATTTTTGTAAAATAAAATGACCTCAAGTACATTCTGATTTGCTAATTGAGGTACAGACTTATATTTGTGATTTTTGGGTTGGGAGATCTTTATAATCTTATCTCCATTAGAAGAAATGAATAAAAATCTGCATCCAGTCATTCATACCACTCTTTCAATTTTTTTATGTTGATTTCACATAACGTTCCTATATTCATGACGACCGACTTAGTCGGATTTGTCTGCTGAAATTCCTCCTCGAAATTCTTCCAGAAGACTTAGGCTTCAACGGAGCCGCTACTTGAATATTATGTTATCGGATGTTCTCATGTTTCTTCTTCATTCAATGTACGTAAGATAGGTATTTCAACTACTTCCCCTTTAGCAAGTTCTTCAGCAATCAATTTATAAAAGTCATTTAATAAAGTCACTGTACCATGTATCTTTTCATAACGGAAAGTAAAGTCATCAACAATTCCAACTATGGGATAATCTTTAATTACTCTATAAAACATTTCAACCTGTATAAGAACAAGGTTAACCAAACTTAGTAGTTGAAAATGAATGTCTCTATCTTCAGTTCTATCAAATATCCAAGAAACTCCTTGATAGTGTTCTTCACTCAATTCAAAATTTCCAAATGCACTTAAGATACTAGAATGCGCGAATTTACTATTAATCTGCTTTTTATACACATGAATTGTATCAGACATGTCTTTATAATTATTTTCAATCCATTTATTTGCTTTTGATTTTACTCCTGATTTCTCTACCATTGAACCTTGATCATTTTTGATAGCAAAACTATCAATTTTAGGATTATACAATGCATAACACGCCAATACTGAAGACTCAATTGATTAACGTAAATTAAAGCTTGTTTGAACAGTATGCTTTCTAATTAACGATAAAATCGCTAAATACAATGAATTATTGGTTTGAGATAAAAAACCAGCAAATATCCAGGCACTGATCTGATAATTTTTAGTAAATGTCCAAGATAACTCTATTGCCTCTAAACATACTTCAAAGATTAATCCAAATTGATCGTTTGCTCTTATAATCATCTCATGTTCTTCCTGAGATATTTCATAAATGTTGAACATTCTTTACTCCTCCTGTACAGTTTTTTTATTCAGTATATTTTATGAGAATTTCCGATAACGTTCGTGTGTTCCTGACGTCGATTCCCCTTAGATAGCTCTTATCTTAGGGGGAATCGATGTGCCTGCCTGAATCCGCTTCCTCAAAATACCTCAGGTAAACCGAGCGGCGGCAGCCGCGGAGCTGGAACAATTTACGATTATTTATCGTTCTTTTTGAATAATGATGTAATAATAATTTCTGCACATTCTTCTGGTGAATTCAAACTTGTATCGACTGAGCAGCTATAGCGAATGTTTTGTGACATTATTTTATTTTGCTCATCTGATTGTTCTTCTCTTCTATCACCACGTTCTATATTTCGTTTACGACAAAGATCTAAAGGACAGTACACCTCAACTATTTCCAAAGGATACCCATTAAAAATATCTTTGACTTTATCATAATGTGGCTTTAACTCAGGCCTTTCAACAAGTATCCCATCGATTAAAACATTCTTTCCATTATCCGAAAATAATTTTGCAGTGTGATACATCATAATTATTACTTCACTTAGATATTTCCAGTAGTCTGTCTGCAGATGTTTATCACCAATCGTATTTTCAAAAAGATCATTGGCAACTACATAAAAAAATGGTTCAGAGTAAGATTGCATAGCTTCTACTATAGAAGTTTTACCTGAACTTGTTATACCATTCAAAAATATAATTCTCCCTTTATCCATGTTTCTCATCTTCCTTTGCATGGGTTTTATGTAGATATACTCTTTCTTATGTTTTATAAGATTTAGGGGGTTTCGGATAACGTTCCCGTATTCACGACGCCGAGTGGCTTAAGGTCACGAAGTGACCGGGTCCGACTGGACTTAGCCTCGCAGGTGTGTCCACCTGATCCACTTCCTCGAAAACCATCTGGCGGACCGAGGGGCCGGCCCCGATGCGTGAATACATCGTTATAAGATGTCGGCGCTTCTCCGATTCACTTACAAATTTGTTTTAATGGGGTTCCATCCGCTTTTTTGGCTCCATTTATTCGCCTTCTTCATAATTTCCCATATGAAATCAGTTTTGGCTGAATACTCCGGAGCATATTGAGCCAGCGTTCCGGTGAGTGAGAGCCACGTCTCCGGCATTATGAGCCAGCTCTCCGGCAAAGAGAGCCACCCATTTTCTTGAGTGGCTCTCAGGTCTTATTATAGAACTATCGTATTCCGTTAACTTAATGAGTTGTGATACGATTCAGAGATTTTTTCTTTAGGCACAGGTTATTTCTGATTGATCGAACTGGAGTAATGGCTAATCTGAATGACATGTTATTTCTATTTCTTAAATGATAAACCAAACTTCTCTAATGCCATTCTTAGCTTTGGGATCGTACTGGGACCGACACCATGTAGCTTCAAGATATCCGACTCAGCATACTCTGACAGGCGTTGGAGTGAGGTAATATCGTTCCGTTCAAGAGCCCTTCGGGCAGGTGCACCTATCTTGGAGAGAAAATCACTTTCGATCTCTCTTTCTGCCTCACATATAGGGCAAGTTGGGCAATCAGAGCTTTTATAGTAGTCGTGACCATTTTTACAAGTCCTCAAGGTTGTAATAGCCATCGTAATTGTCCTCCTTTTCATGCAAACCCTTTATTCCCAAGTATAACATTTTGGAGTTTATTAAGTTTCTCATAAATTGCTTAATTGTCCGTTTGGTTGGTTAGCGCTTACGAAGTAAAAGACACTAGGGACGCTTCATCAATATCATCAGGTTATTGAGCAATTCTGCTCTAAAGCTTAACGAGACTGCCTTTACAGATTCATGGCAGCCTAGTTAATTCCCTATATTTATATCGTTCCTTTTTAGGCCGCTGGGTCAACCATAAAACTAAACTGGAACGTAGGTCAACCTGATCACCTGCTCGCCAATTCGATCGCTTGCCACAAGGCGCAGCGGCGGCCGCGGACCGGCGAAGAACGGCTTGCCGCGACCCAGCACGACTGGATGGAGATAGAGGCGATACTCATCAACGAGACCGAGCTCCGTTAGACTGTGGCGCCAACTCCGGCCCGGCAACTTCAATCTCCCCTTCATGCAGAACCTTCAGCCGACGTATGGCCGCTACGAGGTCGCCCTGGATCAGAGAAGCGTTCGGACCGACAAGTCATCATTATCCAGACGATATCGGAAGCCTAATGATGCAAGGCCGGATGCGACACTCTCCATGAACACTAAATTCTTAACAGATATTTGAATATCAATGATGGGCTTTGCAGCTAATCCAGTTACTGCAGTTGGTGATCAATTCTTAGTATGTCAGAGCCAATCATTGTCGTGATCTTGGTTTGTAATTCATTGAATAGATTCGGCCAATTATAGCTGTATCGCTCAATAACGATTGGATCCTTCATTGAAATCACCAACTCAAATGATTTTAAATGCTCTTCGCCGATTTCTTATAACGTTCCTGTATTCACGACCCGGCGTATGCCGGGTGTCCGACGAATGTCGGACCCAGGGCCGGATGGACCGCAGCGTAAATATTATGTTAGATGATGTCGGTACTTCTACGAATATACTCAGAATTTATTTTGTAACTACTTATTTCTATTTTCTAAAAATTTATTGATTTCTTTGATGACCCATTGACGCTTTTCAATTATCTTCTTCTGTTCCTTATCTTGAGCATTCATACCATTTATACTTCTATTAATTTGTTCAAGCACCGATTCAGCATTATTTTTGAAAGTTTTCAAAAGCATAAAATTTATAAAATAGTGTCCATCCGATTCATTTTCTAAAAACATATTTCCTTTAAAGGTATTTTCCATCAAGTAAGGATAAAGATCATAATCTTCATATTCAGTTGGTATCAAAGTCAAGCTTATGATATTTGGATCTATTACGATTCTAGGGGTGCTAGCTAATTGGTTTTCTAAAAGATAAGCTTTAATAAAAGCAGGACCAAAGCATATATTTTTTTCATGGAATATCGGTCCCCACGTTAAACCACCTCACAGTAGTACTCCTTCGTTTAAAAATCTAGCTTGCAAATAAGAAAGTAAACTACACATATTCATTATATTGTTGATATTATGAAATTTAAGACCATCTATTTCTGGTACAACAATGTCTGTACTTAAAATGATGCTGTCTGAGAATTGAGTATAGTTTACTTTTAGCTTTGACACAGTATTATTACCGACATCTTCTGAAAATTGGTAAAGTTCTTCTTCCCGCTTAATAAAACTCTCTATGTCTTTAAGGGAACTTAGTAACATCTGTGCTTTACTATCATTAGTTTCACTTTCTTTAACTAGATTTGAAAAGCCCAAAATATCGATGAAAGCCACTAATTTATTTTGATATGTACTCAATGTACTCACTCTCCATTCATCTTAATAAATGCGGTTTAGTAAATATTTTAACAACTTTTGATTTGGCCGATTTCATCTAACGTTCCTGTATTCACGAACCCCAAAGGGGTTGTCTGCTGAAATCCCTCTTCGAAATCCATCCACAGACCAAGGCTCCGAAGGAGCTGCTGCTTGAATATTATGTTAGTTGATGTTCGACACTTCTTGATATCGCTCTCAAAAATTCATACTTTAGAATCGATATATTGCAAAATACTTCTGAATAAATTTATTACAAGTTTAGCTTCAGGCTCTCCTATGATTTGTTCATCAGGGTGAGAGTATGATCTATTGTTTCTTATCCCATTTAAATTTTCTAAAAGCTTCCCAATTGCATTGATAATTTGATTGATAGGAAGATGGCTTTCTGCATTAATCTATCAGAATACTCGGATGTTCTTGTTTCAATTTACTCCAATAGTCTTGTATTTTTGGATTGTTTTCAGTAATCGTAAGCCCTGCATTATTACAAGTTTCTTTTAAATATCCATGTAAGGCAGTATGCGCCCTATCGACAGCACTTCTACAATCATGTTCCGAAATCAATGTCTGACAGTGGTCTAATGTCTCTTGTACAAATTGGTAGTTATACGTTAAATCTTGTACGGCAAGTAATCCTTTGCCCTTTAAATCAGGTATCCATGATAACATGCTTGCATGAATTCTTTGTTTTTGTTTGAATTCTCCTTCAGTTAAATGCCCATCAGTAAACCGATCCTCAAAATGTTCTAAAGGATATTTGTCGATTACTCCTTGTATAATTTTTGACTGAACTAATGGATCTGCTTGAGATAATATTGCTATAAATCTTTCTCTTGTTGTTCCATTAAATTCATTAGGATCAATATCTAAACCACAATATGCAGGATAGAATTCAGCGTGAGAGGCGTATGAAAAGTTTCCTAAGTAGCCACCGCTGACTCCAATATAAGCGACCACACTATTCACTTCTTTTCCACTCAATCTTTCCATAATTGTTCAACTCCAAAATCTCTATTTATCGGTTTGTCGAATTTCAGCTAACGTTCCCGTATCCACGACGTCCCACCGACTTAAGCGACCAACGGGTGCGGCCGCGATGCGGTTAGTCGGTGCGGATGTGTCCGCCTGATTCTACTTCTCTGTCAATCTCTTCGGGCGTACCGAGGAGCCGTCAGGCTCCGATGCGTGGATATAATGTTAGATGAAGTTCTACTCTTCCTTGAGTAGCTCACTAAAATCACTATATGCTTTTTCGAAAATCCTCAATTCTTCAAGTGTTGATTCAATTACTTCTTCTTCATTACCATAGATTCCTTGAGAGGCTAAATAATATCGATCTTCTATAATGTCTAATAATTTCAGTGTTTCTTCATCATCTCCAATAGCACTTCCCTGAATTAACAAGCTAGATATGTATGAAAACAATTGATCCTTTGTAATCTCATTTTTTAGATACTTCAACCTAATTTCATAATGGATTATTAATAAAGGTGTTCTGAGTTCAAATTTGTTATAGATTAATTTCAGTAAAGAAAGGATTTCATCAAGACCTTTTTCCTGGGACAAAGATAATTCAATGAGTTCATATGGCACTTCATATTTTTCTAAACAATCATCAGCCCAATCGATTACTTGATCTCTTTTAATTAATCCAATAGCAAGTCCAAGATAATAATAAGCAGCACTTATTTTTAGTTTTTTATTTTTCAAGAATTTCATCGCCCTTAGTAGAATTTCATATAACGTTCCCGTATTCACGACGTCCCACCGACTTAAGGCTGCGTAGGCAGCCGGCCGCATGCGGTTAGTCGGTGCGGATGTGTCCGGCTGAGTCTGCCTCCCTGCTTACTGTCAAATGCCTCACAGAATTTACATCTGACCGCTTCGGACGGACCAAGGATCGGCGCCAGCCGATCCGCAGCGTGAATATAATGTTATGTGCTGCCAGTGCCTTCTTGAACAATCTACATTACGATCTTAATATCCCTGCTTTGTTTGTCATTAAGTCTTCAAATACTGGTTTCTGAACAAGATTAATTGTCTCTAGATCTATATCATCTAAATCTTTAAACACTAGTTGTAATGATTCATTTTCATGATCTTTAAAATTTAGAGTTTTTCCGTCTTCTAATAACTTACCTTCTAATTCTGCTTCTACATTAAATAAGAACATAACAAACACGACTTCATTTCCATCAGGATATGTATACTTCATTCTCGAACCTGAATAAATAGAATGTAAATTGAAGTTCTTGATATCAAGACCCGTTTCTTCTTTAACTTCTCGAATCATTGTTTCTTCTATTTTTTCCCCTACTTCCATTCCTCCGCCTGGTAAACCCCAATCTCCATAGTCAGATCGCTTTTGCATTAGAATTCTTCTGAATTCATCTCTAATAATGGCTCCGCCAGTGACTACAATACGTCTTGTCATAGTTACATCCCTTTTAAATTTTTATAGTTTTGCACTGGTTGCACATAACGTGCCCGTATTTACGACCCAACGAATGTTGGGTGTCCGGCGAACGCCGGACCCAGGGCGTATGCCCGCAGCGTGAATATTATGTTAGGTGATGTATTCGGCTCCTTCGATTTACTCTCAAAACAATCCCTGCTTTATAAATCTTTATATCTAAATTCTCTGTATGCCACATATTCATTCTTATTATAAAAGTTCCTTGCAACTTCATTTTTTGCCCAGTAGTCTACTTCTATTTTATTGATCTTGTTTTGAACTGCAATCTCGTAAACTTTGTTTAGTAGCTTCTTCCCAAGTCCTTTATTTCTATACGCTTTAATGATAGTCAATTGATGTATGTATACTGCTTTATATGATTTTCGAAAGGGGTTTTCTTGATATTCCCTTATTTCAATCCATATGTAACCTAGTTTTTGTTCTTGCTCTTCAATAACATAAAATTGAAAATTAGGCTTGGTCATAATTGATTTAAAAAACGCACTTATAGTCACCTGATCATATTCTTTGAAATGGTTCGGATACATTTGAGCGTGAATATCCTGCACTTCTCGGTTAAGTTCACTAATTAATTCATGATTTTGGGTTTGAATAATATTCACGTTATTCCCCTTCAATCCATTAATATTGTTTTAATCATGCAATTTGAATATTTCACCTAACGTTTTACGCATTCACGAACCCGAGAGGCTTAAGTGACCGTAGGGAACGGGTCGTCAGACTTAGGCTCGCAGGGTTGTCCGGCTGATTCCGCTTCCCCGAAAATCCGCGGCCGAACCGAGGGGCGAATGCCCCGATGCGTGAATACGTTGTTAGATGGAGTTACTTTGAGCTACTCACAAAATCCCTCATGCCCTCTCTTAGCATGCTAACCCCTTCTTCTACACTCTTCATATTCTCATCGTCATTCATATTATTCCTTGCATGTAATAATGCCGGTCTTAATGATTCTACTGAATTTCCAAATTGGTACATCCATGCATATCTAGGAACCATCCATAAATGAAAGTGATGTGTTGTATCTTCATTATAAAAATAATAGACCTTATCAATTCCCAATCGTTTTCTTTGTTCACTTCTGAGCTTATGGATTAACGAAATAAATTCTAATCGCTCTTCATCTGTTAATTCATCCATGCAGTAGAAATGTCTCTTTGAAGCTAATATAACTAACCCTTTAATTGGGTAAGCAATATCTTGATGGACATGAAAGTTGCTTGATTCAAAAATTAACTCCACCTCGTTGAAGAAATCAAACCACTTGTCACTGCGCAGCTTACACATTCAACTTCTACTGATCTTCCATCAGCCAATGTAATTAGTCTTGGCATTATGCACCTCATATTTTTTGATTTTGATAAGAACTTGCATCGTAATTTCATCTAACGTCCTTGTATTCACGAAACGCCCCAGCCTTAGATAGCTCTTATCTTAGGCTGGGGCGTTTGTTGTCTGAGCTTCTTCCATGATTATTCATCTGACAATCAAGAGGCGAAAGCCTCGCAGCGTGAATACCGTGTTATACGATGGAATCACTTCTACTGACTGCTCCCATATTACTTTTATGTTCTAACTCCTTTTCATACTTTAAATTTCGTATTTTACAAAGTCACTTTAAATATTTTTTTTCAATAAGAAAAGTAGAAAAGCTCTCAACCACAAAATTAGAAATTCTTTGTATTTCATCAACCTTTCTTCTTAATTCTTCAAATGTAAATCTTCTACCAACATCACTTGCCTTCAAGCGTCCATGAGAAATAGCATTTCTAGAATCGGTAAGTTCATTCAACAGTAAAGAGATCATATTAAAATAATTAACATCTTCTAAATCTATACCAAAACTTTTCCAAATACTTTGAAGCTGTTTACTTTTTATGTTTGATCCATCTGATGGTAATAAAGAATTGCTTATACTAACTATCTCTTCAGAATTCCAAGTTTCTGTGATTTCCCAAGTTTTATCCCATTTTTTCGTTATACTACAATCAGAATATGCTTGGAGTCTACTTTGGAGTGCAATACCTTTGAACCTTTCATTCAGTTGGTTATATTTAACATTCTCATTGTTTATTATACCTATCGCTTGGGATACCGTGTTTACTACGGTATATTCCATTACAGAATAAATTCCAACCATAATTAAACCTTTATTAGCATTCTTAACTTCATCAATAGAATTAATATTAGAACTTGCTTCTAGTGCATTTATCATTTTTTTTAGTTCAAAAATTCGTAAGTTCAATTCATTTGAAATAGAGTTCAACATAGGATTATATTAATTTATCCTTTGCATAATTAATTCTATCCTGAACTCGTTTTTTTGAATTAGTAGCACCAGAAGTTAAGCCCTGCATATCATCACTATTCATCCATTCAAAGATGCCTTCGGTTTTTATGTCCAGTCCTTCTTTAATAACTAACGCCGCGCCAACTGCTACAGCTTCAAATAGGTTAAAGGGTGTTAAGTTTCGTTGTCCTCTGACTATTCCATATTCTAAAGCAGCACCTAATTTTTTAAAAACGATCTCAAATATCTGTTTATTGGATTGGTAATCAAAATCTTCTCTTGCATTCTTCATATATTCATTCAGAAAATTCACAACACTATGTTCGAAATTATGCGAGTTATTCAAATAAGCAAAGAATCTCAATACTAGCTCTTCCCTTGTACCATCATTCTCTTGTTTATCAGTCAATTTAACTACACTCTGAAAATCGGGATTTGCAGCTAACTCTTTTAGAAAGTTATTGAATTTTCCTCTAAAAATACAACTCCGAATTTCTTGATCAGAAAGTCTGACTCCTCCTGTATTTAATCTTTCAAATAAATCAAATCTAACCTCCACATCACTTTTATCACTGAGTGTTATTACTTTTAATGGGCTATTTAAGAGAAAACTTAATTGATGAGTTTTACTTAACTCATTAAAAGACTTACCATTTAGTTCAGTTATTTTTTTTAGACCCGTTAATTTCAATCTACTATCTTTATTAATTTTTTCTAATAATTTTTCTTCTCCTGCAAAGTGAATAATAGTACTTAATCTCTGTACCCCATCAATAAGTTCCCATGTTCCATCGGCATTTGTTGCCATAAACAAATTAGGTATAGGTATGCCAAGAAAAATTGATTCAATTAGGGCGGATTCCCTTTCTTCTTCCCATCTAAACTGCCTTTGATATTCGGGAGCTATGTCGATAATATCACTCTCAAACATACTGATTAACTCTTTAACTGAAATATCAAATGAATTAAAATCCACTTTTCTTTTTTGTTCTTGCAATTGCTCATCTAAAGTCAATTTATACACTCCCTAGTAAAATTTTTATTAAATTCTTACCCTAAAACTGTATTAATTATTCCCACGCATTTCGTTGCCAGTATCATTACTACTTTCTACTTTTGTCTCTGCTATGTGTTCCAATAAATCCCCTGGCTGACACCCTAAAGCCGTACATAATTTATCAATCACTTCTAACGAAACATATTCATTCGTATTGAGCTTCGCCATCGTAGCAGATGAAATACCCGTCATTTTCAATAAATCCTGTTTTTTAATTTCCCTGTCAATCAATAACTTTTGAAATGGTTTATAACTAATCATCTGATATCCTTTCAAACACACATTGTAATTTTTCTTTAATTATATGAAAGTATGTTTCCTTTATCAAAAACATCTTTAACACATCTTGACTTCGGTATTTATTATGTTAAAATTATATTTATTTAATTGAACTTTTATTCGTAATATGAAATATATTGGGTGGTGTTCATTCATGTATACCTCTTTAGATATCTTACTCGATTCACTAATCCGCAAACGAATTGAATCTTTATATGGAGAGCTGATCAAAAATAACTCCAGCTATAACCAATTTTCATCCGAACGAAATCTTTACTTGAAGCAGTTACACGAACTTCTGCCAGGGGATATGCAAAAAACTTTATTTCTCTACGACGATGCAGACCTTTCTGTGCAAGCAATCTTAGAACGTGAAATCTACTTACAAGGGTTTAAGGATGCTCTCCAATTACATAACGAATTAAATATATCTACTGATTGAGAGCCATTTGACGCTTCATTCATCTGATTCTGTCGTATAACGTCTTTTTCACGAACTTCGCAAAATTATCATCTCTTGAGATGTTTACGAACTTCGTGAACACACCTTCAACAACCAAGTTTACGACTCCTCTTCCATTTGATCTAACGGACTTTTAATCCTTCTTATGTCCTTCGCACTCACATGTGTGTACCTTTCGGTGGTGCGCACACTTTGATGACCGAGCAACACTTGAATGAAGCGAATGTCAATTCCACCTTCCAATAGATGTGTGGCGAATGAATGACGTAAATGTCTTGAGTTTTCAAACGGACCACTTCCCCTACCCGTAATCCTGAGGAATAGGTAAGGTATAGGATCGCACGATGTTTTAAATTATGGAGTGCTTTTAAGATTAACATCACTTCGTTCATCGATAACACATTCGGCAACTTCTTTTCTTTCTTAGGGCGAACATAAGAGACGGTTTCCTCATGCAATAATACTTTATGAGCGTAGAATTTGATCACGCTGAGCGCTTGATTAACATAGGAATGCGAACATTTCCTGTGAAGTAAGTGTAATGAATAACTCTGAATCATGTTCTCATGACCCATCCAATTATTTTGCTGCTGTTCAAAAGTATGAAATCGATGGACTTGACTACAATAAGCTTTTATCGTTTTTTTACTATAACCTCGAAGCTGCAGTGCATGAACCAAGGACCTTTTTATCGACTCATTCCAAGAATAGATTGGAGTTTTATCCTGCATATTAAGTGCATTGTTAAACAAGCTGCACTCTTTCATCAACACGCTATCAACATAAATCTTCGTTCCTTCAAAAAGTGTATATAACTGTTGAATGGATTCGGTACGTTCCCACCCTCTCATTATAGCAGCAACCTAATTATTGGAAAGCAAAAAGAGCTCACAATCGCCGTAATCGACGTTGTAAGCTCCCAATACTTTCGGTGCTGTTCATCCTTTATAATCCAACCACATTCAACTCAACATGATAACGAGTAGCGCAGCGAATCGATTTAAGATGTTACACGCCGTCTTCGAATAACTCACAACTTAAGATATATATCCATTTGCGTACAGTGGCATTCTTACCTAAAGAATAGAGTATACGTGATTGTTACTGCAGCTCCTCGTTTCACGAGACCATCTTGTGGTGGATTTTGAAGGGATCCCTACACTCCATGGGAAATGACGGCCATGGTATTACAATTGTCCATTAACGTACCCTACCAATTCTAGAAATCAGAAGGAATATTTGTCCATTTCATCGAAATACAATGTACTAATACGAAATCGATAGAAAGTGATGTGTATCTTATGAACGGAATTCTGGGCGTATCCGGACTATCATTCCTGCTGGTGACACTCTTTACGCCACTGCTCATTTGGGCATTACGCACCTTAAAGCTTACACAGCCGATACGGACCGAGCTGCCTCCGGATCATCAGGCCAAACGCGGGACGCCGTTAATGGCTGGGCTTATTCTGCTGGTTGGCGTGGCCATGTCACTGCAGTTTCATCCTGCGCCACTTACGGTTTTTTTGTGCTCATCCTTTCTTTTGTTCAGCTCCATCGGGTTTATGGATGATTTCAAAAAAGCAGCCTGGCAGGACCCCTCCGGTATTTCCGGACGTATGAAACTCGTGCTCCAGTTCCTGTTTACCGGTATACTGCTGTATGTGTTGTTCCAGTCCTTCTCGCTGACAAGTGAGATCACGCTATTCCATGGATTTCAGCTTCATCTGCCTGTCAGCGTATACATCATCGTCATGCTATTATTCATTGTAGGGTCGGCTAATGCCATCAACTTTACCGATGGTTTGGACGGGCTGTTAATCAATGTGGCGATACCTACCTACTTTTTCTTCTTTCTGATCTCCGATAAACCCGAGGTGCAGATGTTTTCGCTGGTCATGATTGGCTGTCTACTCGGCCTGCTGCTCTATAATATTTATCCTGCTCGAGCGTTCATGGGCGATACCGGATCACTGGCCATTGGCGGGTCCCTATCGTTTCTGGCCGTCATCGAGAAGGTCGAAATTCTGATTCCGCTTCTGTTCTTCATCTATTTGGCTGAACAGCTTTCCGTCATCCTGCAGGTATGGTATTACAAGCGCACCAAGCTGCGGCTGTTCCGGATGACGCCTATCCATTACCACTTTAGTCTCAAGTATGGCTGGAGCGAGAACAAAATCGTGATGGTATTCGGGTTTGTTTCTTGGTTTATGGCTCTGCTCTGTTGGGTGCTTGTAAAATATGTAATGTAGGGACACTGAAGTAGGTGAACGTCGGTATGGCATATCGCCAGCCGTGATTGTGATTCATCAGAGCCTTGCCTTGGACAAAACCTCTAGGTTTTGAAGTAATTCACAAAACTAAAGGATCAGACCGCTAGGGCCTGATCCTTTAGTTTTCTTAAATTATTGAATCAAATCCGACTTCCTGAGTAATTTCTGAAGTAGTGTAGCAACTTCAGCACGAGTGATTTTGCTCTTTGGTTGAATGGTATTGGTTGTTCTACCATTTATAATATCCAGGTCTAAACCTGCGGCTATATGATCTCGAGCATAGCTTGAAATCGATGCTGCATCTTTATAACCATCTAGCAGTCTGTTTACTCGCTCAGGAGATAAGTCAGGATTGATGCCCGTGATATTCATTGCTTTGGCAATGATAGTCATAGCTTGTTCTCGAGTAATCGTGTCCATGGGTGCGAACCGAGAACCACTATACCCCTCAATTAACTGATAATCATGAGCAGTTTGGATATCATCAGCAAACCAATCGGACTTATTTACATCCACAAACGAAATTTCGCCATTTGCCGGCATCAAACCAAGTGCCCGTACAACCATAGCCACGAACTCTGCACGCGTAATATCCCTATTCGGTTCGAATAAATTCTGGCCCATCCCAGTAACAATCATTCGTGATCCCATGTCATTGATTGCATGCTGTGCCCAATGATCTGTCACATCAGCAAACTTGACTGGATGCCAGACCAAGGTGTACATACTATTGGTTAAGCTGTTAACCACTGCATAATAACGATTGTCTTTTTTCTGTACATATGTCGGTACATGATGAGTGGAACCATCCAATCCTACAACAATCCCTGTCGTGATTTGATTCGGATCCACTGTCTCTGGAATAGGAATAACCCGTTCAACATAACGAGTGAAGCGATTTAATTCTATTTTTGCACCGTTAAACTCAGCCATTAAGGTAAAATGAACAGGCTCCACTAAAAGTGATACTCCTTTTCGATTCAACACACTTTGGGCAAGGCTTGTTTCTGATGATAGGGCTTTAGACATCATGATTTCAATCGTCACTTCAGATAACGAAGCATCTGCCCCAAGTTGGTCCGCTATAGCTACAATTGGGAATTGATCCGCATGTATTCTGTAAGAAGCCATTGGGGTAACCAGCTCCAATACGGCTGATTGATCTGCCATCCTTTTAACAACATTAGCTGTCAGCAGTCCCACAATGGAGTCAGATGAAACATCAACTGGAATAGTAACTACGGCATTCTTACCTTCTCTCTCTAACCACTCTATCAGTTTATCTGGGTCAGGAGTAATGGTTGTTATTTTTCGATGGTCAACGACCTTCGTTTCCAGCTTGCCGATATTCTCTGACTTGCCATTGATCATTACAGGCACACCACCTGGATCCGGTTGTGACGGATTCGGAGACGGTGTTCCGCTGCCTTGAGAACCACCAGCGCTACCGTTATTGCCTGAATTTCCTGGATTCTCCCCACCGCCTGAGCTGCTTGGAGGATTTACGGTCAACACCAGGTTAGCAGTTGCTATCTCTCCATTCCCATAAACAGCCGTTATTACTGAAGAATGGGTTCCTGCTGGTAAGCCTGTCACAGGACGTACCGTCCAACTGTCGATACTTTCACCTGCAGCTACAATTCCTCCATTCCCCTCAACGATAAATTTGCCGGGTTCACTGGATGTAAGACTGTTGATCGTAGTATCGACCATCCCTGTATTCCTGATGATCAATTTTTTTTGCTGGAGGCTGTTCGTAACCAACTGTTACAGGCGTAAAGGAAGGTGCAACAATACTCAATACAGGCAAACTTTCTGATATATCCTCAAACTCAGCACTAATGGTTACATCCCCACTTGGCATGACAAAGCTTCCATCTGTGATGGGGAAGTCTGTGGAATTGAAAGTGTATTTCAGTGATCCAACTTTCAGTCTCTTACCAAAATCCGGTACAATGTTCAAGCTGATAACACTACCTGCTGAAGCAACAGAAGGGGTAGCTGTTATATGGCCGCCATTCAAATGGCTTATCGTTACCGTATACACATCAATATCACTGACTACTGTAATCGTGGCGCTGCCGGATTTACTGTTGTCCACGGTCGAAGTTGCCGTAACCGTGT
>NZ_ADHJ01000024.1:0-64671 GCF_000193415.1 Paenibacillus vortex V453 | reverse complement strand
GGGGACTGCCCCCTGTTTGTGAGACGGGGATCAAAACACCTTGCAAGTTTAAGCAGCCAGTTGCCGGAAATGAAGCGGCGACTGGTTGTTTAGTTTTGTTTGAATGCGAATTGAGTTATAGTAAGTAATGTAGTCTCGAACGGTCTGCTCGACGATGGCCGTCGTCGTACAGGTTAAACCTTCGAGATAGAACGTTTCAGACTTTAGCGTGGAATGAAACGATTCAATGGGGGCATTATCAGCGGGCGTACCCTTGCGGGACATGCTCATGGTAATGCCTTTTCCCTTTACAGCTTCTTGATAGGCCTGAGATGTGTAGACGCTGCCCTGATCGCTATGGAGCATGGTGCCCGGCAGAGTGGGCAGCTGACCCAGCGTGTCCAGGACAAACCCGGTGTCTTGCTTGTCAGAAATACTGTACGCCACAATCTCTCCGTTAAACAAGTCCAAGATACTCGACAGGTATAACGTTTTTCCACCAAACGGCAAATACGTAATATCTGTAACGAGTTTTTGCATGGGGGCATCGGCTTCAAATTGGCGCTTTAACAAGTGTTCTGCGATATAAGCTGGCTGCCCTGTAGGTTTGCGTTTCTTCACTTTGACACGACATTGGAGCCCCTCGCGCTGCATAATCCGCTGTACGCGTTTATGGTTAATCTTATGCTCCATCCGAAGCAGAGCCGTGATCTTTCGGTATCCATAACGAAATTTATGCTGACTACAGAGTTCACGAATCTTCTCTACCATGCGATCTTTACATGGGTTCTCGTGGGCGTCCTTCCAGCGATAGTAGGTGGAGCGAGAAAGCCCGATCCATGCACACGCTTGAGTTACACTGACTTCTCCTCGAACGGACTCAACCCACTCCACTACAACCTTTGGCGACACCTCCTTTGCATTTCCACGAACTTTTTTAGCAGATCTAATTGTTGCTTCAGAAACCGATTTTCCGCCTGTACCTTCTCGAGTTCTGATGTATATTCTGGGCCTTTACCGTAGCTGTATTGTTTACCGACAGGCTGCTCCAACCGGTTCCATTGGCCACTGCGATACCATCTCATCCAGGTCTCCACTTGTGTCTTATTTCGTATGTTCAGTTGCTCCATGACTTCTTTCACTGGAATGCCGTCCAACCTCATTTCAATAGCTTTCTTTTTCACTTCTACTGGATAGCTGACTCTTGTTGCCAACGCAAAAACACCTCCAAAGTTGTCCCCATATCTTACGACATGGTTGCATTCTCTTGAAGGTGTTTTTAATTTGTCTCACGTTATGGGGTCAGTCCAATGGCGACTTATAAAGCATATATATTTTTGTCTCGTCTCCAACGTATAGGTTTCGCCCCTGTTCAACTCGCACCCATTACTGATGTCCCACGATCCGATGAGGTACATACGGTTCTTCCAATGATGCAATTTCTTCAGCTGTTAATGTTATGCTAAGAGCCGCGACCGCATCCTCAAGATGGGATAGCTTCGTAGCGCCAACAATGGGAGCCGTGACCGGCTCTTTCTGCAGCAGCCAGGCAAGTGCGATTTGAACGCGCGGAACGCCGTGTTTTTTCGCTATAGCTGCAACCTGATCAACAATCAAGCGATCAGATGCTGCGGTCCCATCGTATTTCTGTTTTGCGATTTGATCGGTTTCGGAACGAAGCGTGGATTCCTGCGGATCTCTTGTCAATCTCCCACCGGCAAGCGGACTATATGGAATCACGCCGATCTTCTCCTCCTTGCAAAGAGGCAGCATTTCTCTCTCTTCCTCACGGTAGATGAGGTTTAGATGGTTCTGCATGGATACAAATCGAGTCCAACCATTACTCTCGGCAACAAACAATGCCTTTTGGAACTGCCATGCATACATGGCTGAAGCTCCAATATATCTGGCCTTACCGGCCTTCACCACATCATGCAAGGCTTCCATTGTCTCTTCAATGGGCGTGTTGTAATCCCAGCGGTGAATCTGGTACAAATCCACATAATCGGTTTCCAGTCGTTTTAAACTTTTATCTATCTCACTCATGATGGCCTTTCGGGAAAGTCCGGCGCCGTTCGGACCTTCGTGCATGCGTCCGTTAATCTTCGTGGCTAGCACGATTTCATCGCGATTGGCATAATCCTTCAGAGCACGCCCCACGATTTCCTCGCTATGTCCAAGTGAGTAAACATTTGCCGTATCAAAAAAATTGATGCCCAATTCCAAGGCTTTCTTAATAATAGGGCGGCTGTTCTCTTCATCAAGTACCCATGGATGAACCCAGCCCTCTGCCGATCCAAAGCCCATGCAGCCAAGGCACAGCCGGGACACATCCAAGCCTGTATTTCCAAGCTTCGCATAATTCATATGATTGCTCCTCGCTTTCCCATAGTTACTATAGACGCCATTCACTCTTCTTCTCTATTTTTGTTCTGCAAAATAATGCGACACCGCATATTGATACGATTGCAAGAAAAACGCGACTGCCTTTTGGCTTACCGCCGCTTTAGGGTTAATGATATCAAAACCATGATAACAGCCCTGGTACAACTCGAAATCAACCGGAACGCCTGCTTGCTTTAATTTCTCCACGTAATGAATGGTTTCATCCCGGAATGGTTCGAGATCACCGACATAAGTGACGGTAGGCGGAAGATGGGTGTAATCGGTGGCTCTGGCAGCCGCGGCATAGGGAGACACCTCTTTTCCGTAGCGGTCCCCAAGGTATAACTTCCAAGCCCATTGGTTCATGTCGGAGTTCCATATAGGAGCGTTATTCTCCTTGGCCGATTCCGTCATCATTCGATCATCAATCATTGGATACAACGGCATTTGAAAAGCGATGTTCACTTCTCCTTTATCCCTTGCATAAAGCGTAAGGGCAGCCGTTAGTCCTCCCCCCGCGCTTTCCCCGCCTACCATCAATTGATTACTTCGGATGCTCAGCTCCCTGGCATGATTCTTCATCCATAGAAGAGCGTCATAGCTATCCTCCAATGCTGCTGGATAGGGTGCTTCGATGGATAGACGATAATCGGGAGCGATGATGACACAGCTGCTGGTGTCCATTAATTTTTTGTACGTATTCTCGAACATTTCGGGTACACCCATCGCATACCCCCCTCCATGCAGCCACAAGATACCGGGAACCTCTTCATTCGTATGATGGGGTTCATAAATTAGAATGCGCAGTTTGGAGCCATCTTTACGTGTAATCCATTCTTCACGGACATTTAAACCTTCGATGTGACTGCCTTTCCGTTTATCGCTTTGTTTCTTTCGATTTAACATCGTTTTGACAAATTTAGCTTCGCTGGAGGTGCCCAATAAGAGACCTAGAAGCTTTCCTCTCCATCTTAATTCCCTATCCATCATGGTATAAGTTACTTTCATGAGTTCCCTCCAAGTACATATTGATCTGAAAATGTGTTTACAATATAGTAACACTGTGTAAGATAATCAACAGCCAGTTCGATAAATATTGCCGCTTATCGAACGAAAAAATACAAAAACATGAAAGTTGACCGCAGAATCCGCTATACCAAGATGGAGATTATCTGAAACGTGTGATCTATATTTTGCACGATCGCAGTATCGAGGCTTGGAGGGTACAAGCACCGCAGAACAATGTCCATTCGCCTGAAGCCTTATATTCATTTATATCCAGCGGCAGCGCAGCAGCGATTAAGGAGTGGGTTCAGAACGGAATGACCCAGAGCCCTGAAGAAGTAGCAGCGTTCATCGATAAAGCCACTCGTTCTGTGGAACGGTCTTTTTTGGAATGAAAGCCAATTGGCATACGAGCAGCCATAAGTGCTTGAAAGCCCGTTCTTCCATCACAAACCCGTTCTTCTCTCCAGTTCCTCGGGATAACGGTCACCCGTAAGCGTGATTCGAGATGTAGCCGAGTTGATCGCAAGCAGATCTTCGGGCGTCAACTCCACTTGGGCTGCTCCCAAATTCTCCTCCAACCGATGTAATTTTCGTGTACCTGGTATTGGAACGATCCAGGGCTTCCGAGCAAGCAGCCATGCAAGTGCTACCTGAGCCAGAGACACGTTTCTGGGTTCAGATACTTGTTGAAGCACTCGAATCAATGCTTGATTGGCTTGAATCGCCTCTGCCGTAAATCGTGGAAGGATACGGCGCGTATCATTTTCATCGAAGGCAGTATCTGCACTCACTTTTCCGGTTAAGTATCCCTTACCTAAAGGACTGAATGGAACAAAACCTATACCCAGTTCCTCTAGAACAGGCAATAATTCCTCCTCCGGACGTCTCCACCACAAGGAGTATTCACTCTGAACGGCAGTCAGGGGATGGACGGTATGCGCACGACGAATGGTTTTGACTCCTGCTTCCGAGAGACCCCAATGCTTCACCTTCCCGTCCTGGATAAGATCCTTCACGACGCCCGCCACTTCCTCAATGGGTACCTTGGGATCCACGCGATGTTGATAATAGAGATCAATGGCTTCCACGCCAAGCCGTTTGAGCGAGCCTTCTACGGATTGCCGGATGCATTGAGGTCGACTATCCTGGACCTGTTTGCCATCCACCATCCTAATGCCAAATTTAGTCGCCAATACAACCTTGTCCTTGAACGGCGCAAGCGCTTCTCCTACCAGTTCCTCGTTGATGAAAGGACCGTATATTTCGGCTGTGTCAAAAAAAGTAACGCCTCGATCAATGGCAGCATGAATCACCGATATCATTTCCTTCTTGTCAGCTGCGGGGCCATAGCCATAACTCATGCCCATGCAGCCAAGCCCAATGGCGGTAACCTTCAATCCGCTTGTTCCTAATTCGCGCATTTGCATCATCATCTTCCCTCCCATTGATTCATGTTTAGATTACATACATAACATGATTTCATTATGCTATAGATTATAAGGAGATCGATATCTCATTTGTCTTAAATGATTGCCTAATCCTCTCATTACATTATCGCTGTAGAGAAACATGCCTTATACTGAAAGAAGTGAAATAACAAGGAGGAGCTTATGTCCGAGGAAATACGCAAACACCGGAATGTGCTGGTACAACTATTGGAGCGACATGCGAATCAAAGCGGGGTTCACAAGACGGATATTCCATCATTATTCTTCATTCGTCACTTGCAAGTTACGGAGCCGGTTCATCGGGTCTACAATCCTTCCCTATGTTTTATTGCACAAGGTTCAAAAGAGGTATTGTTGGCGCAGGAACGATATGTGTACGGACCCGCTGATTATCTGATTTCCTCCATGAATGTGCCGGTGGTGGGTCAGGTCATACATGCTTCGAACGAAGTTCCTTTTTTGAGCCTGAAGCTGGAGTTTACGCAGAATCAAATCCTTGAGGTACTCAACGAATACGAACTTCCGATCCTGACTAAGGAAAACGCGAGAAGAGCTTTGTTTGTTGGTCAGATGGAGGCATCACTTCTGGAAGCCATGGTTAGGTTGGCACGCTTGCTGGATCATCCTGCAGAAATATCATTCCTTGCGCCGCTTTATATTAAAGAAATCTTGTTTAGACTCTTGCAAGGGCCTTACGGTGTTGCATTGGCTCAAATCGCTATGGAAGGCAGCAGCACTTATCGAATAAGAGATACTATTGAGCAAATTATCCGGCATCGTGATCAACCGCTGCGTATCGAAAGTTTAGCTGAGACCGCGAGAATGAGTGTATCTTCGTTCCATAGGCATTTTAAAGAGGTAACCGCCATGAGTCCGCTGCAATTTCAAAAGCAGCTCAGATTACAGGAAGCAAGGAGATTATTATTGTCGGAATCAGCCGATGCCGCCGATGTTGCCTTCCGGGTTGGTTATGAGAGTCCATCCCAATTCAGTCGGGAATATGCGCGTCTATTCGGTTGCCCGCCTAGAACAGATATCAAGCAATTGAAGGAAAAGTATGATGTTTTGCGAGATGCCAACACCTTTTAAGGAACGGATCCGGCATAATACTTGCCGAACGACGTAAACGGCACGGCTATGCTATTATCGCAAAAAAAGCACCCCCGGAGTGTATACTCCAAGGGCACTTCATTAGTGGGATATGCTTCGGACTACAACAGAAAGATCAGAATCGTATGGGACTAGAAGGTGTCGGATGATCACTCCTGCGTGGCTTCCTTCACCAGCGGCATGCCAGCTTCTAACTAATCGCTTGTTGCGAATAGAAAAATAACGCAAGTACAAGCATGAACAGCCCCGTTCCCCATGAGCAGCCATTCAATCTCAATGACATCGGCAAGCGGTCCGAAGACCAACATCCCGAGGGGCATCATGGAAGTCGAGATCATGCCGAAGACCCCGAATATGCGCCCTAAATAATTGTCGTCCACTCTCTCCTGCAGCAAAACAGTCGTAGGCGTGTTGAAAATAGGCATTGCCACTCCAAACACACCCATAACGGCCAAGTAAATCCAGAAGATCGGCACAATGCCGAGCGCGAAGGTGCACACGCCCATGATGATGCTGGCGAGCGTCATGGTGTACACTTTATTTTTGAAACCGCCCCATGAAGCGATAATGCCCCCGCCAACCATCATGCCGATGGAGAACGCGATCTCGATGGCAGTCAAGCGCCATACGTCGTCACCGAAGGTACGCGTCACTTGCAGCGGTGTCAAAAAGGCCGCAGGGGCCATGAGCACGAAGAAAAAGGCGAAAAAGATAAAAAATGTTTTTAAAAAGGCATGCTGGCCAATATAGTCCAAACCCTTCTTGAAATCATCAAGGTAACCTGTCGTTTGGGCACTGGCTGCCTTTTGGTGGAGCGGAATTTTGAGAAAGAACAGTAACGTCAGGATCGCGATTGCCGCTGTGATGACGTCTATGAAAAAAATTATTTCGATTGTCGCCATGGTGAGTAATGCCGCGCTGGCGATAGGCGCAACGAACATAATGAGCGCCTGCAAGGTGCCATTGATGCCGTTTACTCTTGTTAGCTGATCTTGCGGCACGATTTGCGGTAAAATCGCCCCGACCGCAGGTGTCTGAATGCCTGCCCCAAGTGCGCGTACAGCAGCTATGACAAACAGCAGCCATAACGCTTCATAGCCCAGCAAAAAAACGATGGCCAGAATAAGCGTAACCACTGCGATCATGGCATCCGCGATCATAATTAGCCATTTGCGGTTGAAACGGTCAGCCCACACCCCAGCAAAAGGTGAAAGTAAAAAAGTCGGAATAAATCCGCAAATGATATATAACGTCATCATAATACCTGACTGTGTAGTCAGCGTAATATACCACATGATGGAATACTGCACCAAGGCCGAACCAAACAGCGAGATGGTCTGGCTGCTTAAAAAGAGAACAATATTCCTTTTCCAATGCTTTTTCTCATCTGCTTCAGATTGTGACATCGTTACCTGCTCCTACCTCCTTCATCTCGATTACGCTAACTCTATCACAAACCAGACGAGCATATTTCTTCTTGATTGCTCATGTTGATCTTCCCTATGACGATACTCGAAAGCTCCTTATTTCGCAGGGAATGAATGCTGTTTCCCTCACCAGGCCACGAGGAGTGCGAGGATTAAGAGCGTGAACAATCCCCACGGAAAAGAGCTGGCACCAAAGACTTCAAGTAAAACGCCTCCTGTTACTCCCCGCCAGCGTTAGCCAAATTCCATACCGTTGTGCGCATTGGAATGACCATATCCACTTTGCTATCACCTGCTGCCTCTGCAAGCGCTGTTTGCAGCAGCGTTGCTGCGCCGCCGAATGTTAATCTGGCGATGGAAATGACGGCGAATGCTAACTACGCTGTTCAGTACATTTTAGAGGGGATTTGGGATAGCTGTAAAAAAGACCTGAAATAAAAAAGCCGCAAATCTGCGGCTTTCATATTTTGCAAAGGCTAATTCATTTTGGCGATTATTTAAATACGCTATCAGGGACGTAGTAAACTTTCTGCGTATCTTTTTTGTTTACCGGATCTGTAACTATGGTGAAATATACGTTTCCATTTTTAGTCTGTACTCCCTCGATCTCGCGCTTTCCCACATTGGTAATATTCACAAGGGTTTTGTAAGCTCCTATGCTGGATATGAATGCGATCTGCGGAGTGTCGCCATCCGCGCCGCCTGAGGTATAGATTTCTGTTTTTCCCAGCATATCAGCACCTTGGAAAGAACCGTTAGGTCTGATGATATTACTCCCCGACTGCGTAAAGCTGCTGACCGCGGCGTTGACAGCTGCTGCACTGTCCATTCTCACCTGCTCATTACTGTCTAGCAGCTTGTTTAATGCTACCGTGTCATAAATGGACCACGTTACGGTTCCTTCTGATGTTTGTACGCGGAAAACCGTGTGGGTGCTGTTGCCCCCGCCATCCACGCGATAAGTCTCACCTAATCTTGCACCTGTTGTATTGGCATAATTCATATATGTGAACCGATGCAGGTCCGTATAATCCACTGTCGTTCCGGCCGAATATTGAAGCCTGGCTACCTGAAGAGACCAGTAATACGTGGTGGAAGGATCTGCTTTTGAGCTAAAATAAAAGTAGTTTTCTCCATTATAGGTATACATGTCAAGCGTTTGGCAATGGCCTGAATTGGTGATGGTCATTTCATCAACATATGTGGCATCATTCCCGCTCATAAGCAGTCTTGACAGATAGCATGTTCCCCCCGAGCGTTGGGTGACGTAAAGATACTTGTCTGCGATATAGGCTTTCTGAACGGCCACGTTGTGGTTAAGTCCCTTGAGATTGTAAGCAAGTGTGGCGGAAGCATTTACGGTTTTCTCAGGACTTGCCGCAAATACCGGCATAACGGACACGGCAAAAACCAGAACGGCGAGCATGGCGGAAACCATCCATTTCATTGGCCTTCTCATAAGACGCAGCGCTTGAGCTTGAAACATAACAATACCTCCATTCGAATTCGAAATGATAATTCATGGGACTAATATCGAACTCCGTGTGTGTATAACCTCCTTTATCTTGTATTTCAAAAAAATGATTGGCAAACCATCATACACTAAATACCATACCAAAAAATGGATTGGATTTCCAATGCCATGATGATGATAATGTCATCACATGTCGCCACCATCTCTCGTTCCAGTAAAAAGAATATCCAACGATCGCTCCCGAACCGGAGATCACTGAAACAGATGCCACTCATGCAGGGAATGACTCTTTAGGGCAGCTACGGAGAGAGCTAAACTCGTACAGCAAGAGGGCACGGTCTACCGAATTAAGTTTATTCGGGTCGGGGATGATCCCCGGAAAGCATTAAGGGAAAACGATGAGCTGGACGAGGAACAATTGACCTCGCTTCACAAGCGTCTTGAGCGATTGGATCAGGCCAGCTCTGCTGGTGTGTGGACGGGTGATTTTTTACGTATCATCGAAAAGAATCCAGGTGTTCGAGCAGCAGAACTGGCAGTCGCTATTGGCTGGGAAACCAATAAACTGAAACTGAACGTTCTTAAACTTATCCCCGACATCAGATATTCTCGAATGTAAAACTGCATTTTGTTCCCCCATCTGCTATACACTCCTTACGTTCGACGCGACTGTCCAGTAAAGATTCAAACATAGCCAGCTCGCATTGACACGCTTGCCGGTAACGGCTAGCCACTTGAAAAATGGGACAGTTTCCTTCCTCTAAGGAATACTTGTCATCGTGAATCTTCACTAGCGAGGTCATGTATCCTGCATTATCCTGGATTTTGGCGAGTGTTACTATTTTTTCCTCGAAATTTTGTCCAGTCATGGCTAATTGGTATTTTTGTTCAAGCCTTTTCCTTCTTCGCTTAAATAGTTCGTCAACGAATAATTCACCGAACATATGGTTAATCTCTTCCATCAGCTCTAAAGACAGGACATCATATTGAGTAGGAAATAACTGTTCCGCTAAATCAGTCAGACTATATATATAAGTTGGTCTACCGATATGCTGACGAATCGTCGAGCTTTGGATATAGTTATCCTTTTTCAATGCATGTACATGTTTACGAACAGCCATTCCTGTCACTCCTAGATGTTCTGACATTTCTTGAATGGTGGTTGATCCTAATTTTTTGAGCAACAACAATATTTCTCGTTTCGTCGATGATTCCCGCAAAGGAGCTGTAAGTGTGTTCATTTAATTACCTTCCTTTCTGAACAAGAACATCGATGCAGGCAAAAACTTGGCAGCTCTTTCGCAGCATCCGTCCGGATTTCCTTCACGGTGGGAGGACTCATGAGAAGTCCAGTACAATGAGAAGTCCAGTACAAGCTCTATTTTCGTAATGCCCTCCTCCAGAAGCAATGAAGTAAACACAAGTACAGTTTATACGTTTAAAACATATTTGTATACACTCAATTTTGTTTGTATTTAGAAACAATTTGTCGTTAAGTAAACATATGTGGGTTATACTGGATGTGGATATGTTGAAATGAGGTGAATCCAATTGGATTTTATGCGTATGTTGATTGAAGGCAGCATTTTATCCGTTGTTTTCTTGATCATCGTGCCTTGTTCCATCCGTGTGCCGTTGTTTCCTTTTGACTTCCCTGTCATTGGGTTTAATATGTAAGTAAAAGAGATGGGGGTATGATATGGAAAGAACTGAAATTATAGCAATAGTATCATTGTTAATATCCATCTTCCTTCTGCTTAAGCACTTTAGAATGCAATCCCGAATCAATGAGCTTACATCCGATCTTGCACGCCTGGAGGGCCGATCGGAGGTTTATCCTCCTCCCGCCCACAGCAGCCGGCTGTTGTTGATACTCATTTCATAAGCTCGGGGAGCTCAGAGCTTTCACCAGAGCTGGAGCAACGCCTGCGACAACTGCTGGATGAAGGAAATAAGATTAAGGCGATCAAAGAATTACGTGAGGCTATGCATCTCTCCCTGAAAGATGCGAAGGATTACGTGGACGCCATGGATCAGCGCTAGGCTATACGTACAAAGAGTGCCTCTTGATCATGAGGCACTCTTTTTTTTGTGGTGCCCCTTCACTAAGCTAGAAATGCTTCTTCAGAAGTTCTTCAGAATTAATTCAGAATTCCCCTCGTTTTATCCCAAGATTTCCCCCTTAGAATAGAATCCATAACATGATTACGGGGGGATTTACACAATGACAAGGCTGATGGATTGGCTGCACGAACAGGCTGTTTTTTTAAGCAGATTTCTTATATCGCCGGGGCAGATCGGAAGTGTAGCACCAAGTTCCAGAGAACTTGCAGAGACCATGGTGAGACCGGTAGCTTGGGAGCATATAAGGACCATTGCAGAGCTTGGCGCCGGTACAGGTGCGATTACAAGACACATACAATCCGCTGCCGGAGTGGATACAAAAGTGCTGTTATTTGAGAAAGACCCTTATCTTCGCCGTAAGCTGAAAGAGCGATATCCGCACTATTCCTGTTACACCGATGGCAGTCACCTTCGTCTATTCCTTAAACAGGAAGGCCTGGAGTCACTGGACTGCATCATCAGCGGACTTCCTTTTTTTAATTTTTCACAATACGTTCGGGACCGCATCATAACCGAAATTGTTGCAGCCTTGAACAAGGACGGGCTCTTTATTGCATTTCAATATTCACAACAGATGAAGAAGCAGCTCATGGAGCATTTTGACATCATCAACATTCATTTCGTTCCGAAGAACTTCCCTCCAGCCTTCGTTTACGTGTGTCGAAAAAAGTAAATTTGAGTGCTGAGGAGCCTCATCGTTGAATACTTTATTATGGCTTATCCGCTATGTTACTCTTTCATTAGATTGCGCCGACATTCAAGCTTGATCTTGGCCTGGGAGCCTACTAGCAAAGGAGAGCATGTCCTTGAAAAACATTAACGTTCTGATCGTCGATGATGATAAGGAAATCCGCGACGTCCTGCACGTCTATCTTCGCAATGAAGGCTATCACGTATTGGAGGCGGAAGATGGGCTTCAAGCCCTCCAGCTTCTTCAACAACATGAAGTTCAGCTCATCATTCTCGACGTGATGCTGCCGAAACTGGATGGGATCGCGGCCTGTCTTCAAATACGTGAGCGATCAGCGATTCCCATCATTATGCTCTCGGCCAAAGTAGAATCTCTGGATAAGATTACGGGACTGTCAACCGGGGCGGACGATTATGTCACGAAGCCGTTCCATCCGGTGGAGCTTATGGCGAGGGTAAAGGCCCAGTTGCGGCGGCAAAATTTCCTGAGTCTTCGGGAAGAGGAACCTTCCGAAATTCATATCGGCGACCTGTCCATTCATAAAAAACAGCATCTGGTGAAGGTTCGCGGTGCTGCGGTTTCCCTGACACCTATTGAGTTTTCCATTCTAGAGCTTCTTGCGGCGAATCGCGGTCAGATTTTCAGCGTAAGCAAGATTCACGAGTGCGTTTGGAAAGAACAGACCCCCTTTTTCTCTGACAATACGGTGATGGTCCATATCCGTAATATCCGAGAAAAGATAGAGCTGGTCCCCCGCAAGCCGCAGTACATCAAAACCGTATGGGGAGTAGGGTATAAAATTGAAAAATAAACGGTATTCCTTGCTGACGGGGGCAGGCAGCTTACGGATGCGAATGCTCTGGTCTTTTGTCATCAGTATACTTGTGGGCTTGCTTGTCTCACTGGTAACGCCTAGGTTCACAGAAGTCTATTATGTGAATTTGCTGGTTGTGCTGGTGTCGTTCATCCTCCCCTTTTTCTTCACCTTCTTTTTCCTGACGCGTCATATCATCCGGTACGTGTCGGAAATGGCCTCTGGTCTTGACACTATCGCTCAAGGCCAGCTGGATTACCGAGTTATGGTAAAAAGAAAGGATGAACTGGGGGATATTGCGCTGAATATCAATGCCATGGCTGAAAAGCTCGAAACGCAGATTGGCCGGGAGCGACAGATGGAGAAAGCCAAGCTGGAACTGATCACGGGCGTATCTCATGACCTGCGCACCCCTCTCACAAGCATTATCGGCTATCTGGATTTATTGAAAGACAAGGCGTACCAAGACTTGAAGGAACATGACCGTTTTGTAAGCAATACCTACAACAAAGCGCTGCAGCTCAAGCAGCTCATCGATGACTTGTTTGCGTACACCCGGCTGGCTTCGAATGAAGTAAGCGCGGAGATGGAGAGGATTGATCTGAGGGAACTGTTGGTTCAACTCTTGGTTGAGCTTGAACCGATTGCCAAAGAAAACCAGCTTCGATTGGAGATGAACATCCATGAAGCCCCCCTTGTTCGCGAGGCAGATCCGGAGATGATCCGCAGAGCCATCGATAATCTGCTGATGAATGCACTGAAGTTCTCGGTGAGGCCCGGTGTTATTCGCATAACATTACTCCACAGCGATGATCATATGGAGCTCTCCATCGAAAATAAAGGAATGCCGATTACGAAAGAGCAGGCGTCCCGGCTATTCGACCGCTTTTACAAAGCTGACGATGCCCGTACCTTTCAGAGAATCCAGTCTGGTTCCGGTCTTGGGCTTTCCATAGCCCGCAGCATTGTGGAGCTGCACAGCGGAGCGCTTCAATTTCATCATCAAGACGGACATTTTACGTTCAGCATAATCCTTCCTTTATGAATGAATCCATCCCAAACGACCTCCAAGGCTCTTTTCAAGCGCAATGGACATGGATTAAAATGGTAGTAACAGTACCTAATCCCAATGGAAAAGAGGTTTGCCCATGAAAAGAAGATTCGTTCTATTGCTTGCTGCCTTATTTGTCACCGTCTCTTTATCAGCCTATTCATCCACCGCTGTCTCTGCAGTCGGCACAGAGTACACTGTATTCTCCGATCGCCAGACAGGTACGGTAAAGCCTTGAGGACAAAGGATTCTGCTTGCCGCATCCCCTGCTTAAACAAATTCCTATCTTGACTCTATTAAATTCACGACAATACACCCATACGTAAAGTTACTCTAACAGAACAGGATGAGACGATATCGGCTCTTACTGCCCCAATCGTCTCATCCTGTTCCTCTTTCTATTTAAATATAAATTCAGCGGTTTGCAGCTTCTCTCTTATTGCCCAGCCAAATATTCATCCAACTGACGCTGGATTTCCGCTACGTAATCATCAATGCCTGCCGCCTTCAGTTTCTGGATGGCCTTCGGATATTCGGTTTCAAAATTTACAAAGCCGGAACGTATGGCAGCTAAATCCTTGCCTGCCACTTCCTTCAATGCCGTTTCGATTAACTTCACCTTCTCATTATTAAACCGGAAACCGAGTGAAGCCGATCGTACGGCCTGATCATCCCAGCTCTTATAAGTATCTATGGACTCTTGTGCTACATTCGGCCCGAACAATTGATAGTTCTGGTTTCTGAACATCCATTCATAGAAAAATTCGTTAGGAGTCAGCTTGTTGATTCTTCCGTCTACAATCTCGTAGTCCTTGCCTTCAACGCCATAGAGAGCAAACAGGTAATTTTCCTGGGATTTATAAAGCCAGTTGACAAACTTCATGGCCCCTTCCGGATTTGGAGCATTCACAGGTATACCTAGCACTTCTCCGCCTGTGGCCGTAATATAACGCGGCTTCTCCGCCGCTAACAGATAGGTTTTGACCTCGGCATCCGGTGCATTTGCCTTAATCGCATCAACAATCTCCATTTCCTTGCCCAAAGACCCTTCAACCCATAAGTACAAGCCGGTCTGCATCCGGGAGTCTCTTTCATTGTACTTAATGGTCAGATCCTCCGTATATAACCCCGCATCATACATGCCGCGGTTGAATTTCGCTACTTCCTGGAAAGCTTCCGTTTCATAGTAGCTATATGCTTTTTTGCTGTCTTCCCCAAACACAACCAGATCTTCTACAGCAATCCAGTTATATTGTTCTTCGGCAAAATACCGGGTTAACGGTTTAAAGATAATGTCAGCAGGCCCCTTCATATCAGGAAAATCCTTGGCCGCCCTTGTCGCAAACTCTTTCAAATCGTCGGCAGTCTTCAGATCCGTCATCCCCACGGCTTCGAGGATATCCTGACGCACGGCAACTAACTGATACATGGCAGAGGACGGCGCATAAGCTGAAGGAATACCGTAAATCTTCCCGTCGATGGTTGCGCCCTGAAGCTGCTCCTTTGGCAGGACTTTGAGCATATCCTGGCCATGTTCCTGAATCAAATCATCCAAAACCATGGCTTGTTTCTTGTTCACGATTGTTGAGAGGTCCGGGAGACCGTCCCAATATAAATCAATCGGTTCGTTGGCAGCCAGCATGATATCTTTTTGTTCCCAATACTGCGCCCACGGCACAAATACAACTTCTACCTTCAAGCCAAGATCGGCAGCCATTTTCTCGGCAAATTCATTGTCCAGAAATTCGCTCATCCGATCGCTTCGATCTCCCGGGTACAGAATCGTAACCGTTTCCAGCGCAGCAGCTCCCCCTTCTTTTTTGCCGCTGCAGCCTGCCATAACGGAAACAGCCGCAATCAGTAACACCATAAAGATCAGCATTTTCTTTGTTCTCATGAAAGACCCTCCCTAATCAAATGGTTAATCTATGTTAAAAGCCTGTATCGGCCAGTAACCACTTAGGTGTCTATTCTTTGACCGCACCGGCCATAATTCCATGCACGAAGTATTTCTGAATGTACGGGTACAGGAAAATGATCGGCCCAATCGTAATGACCGTAATGGCCATCTTCACGGTCTCCGCAGGCAATGTGATGTTGCCGGAGGCCCCTGATGGAATGCGCCCGGAGCTTATCGCATTGACGTTGGACAGAATGTTGTAGAGATAATACTGCAGCGGGAACAAATCGCGTTCATTAATAAAAATCAGAGCATGCCACCAATCGTTCCAATATTGAAGCGCATACATTAAACCTACCGTCAACAGTGCCGTTTTGCTTAACGGGAGCGCTATTTTCACATAAATCGTAAAATAATTAGCGCCATCCATCTCCGCCGCCTCATATAGGGATGAAGAGATGCTTGCAAAATACGTCCGCATGAGGAACATGTTCCATACGCTAAAGATCGAAGGCAGGATCAAGGCCAGAATGCTGTTCTTCAGTCCGTAATAATTGACGCTCACCATGTACCACGGAATCAAGCCGGCCGAGAAGATGATGGTGAAATTACTGATAAAAGCGAGTACATTGCGATATTTCAGCTTTTTGATCGATAGGGAAAATGCAATCATGCTGGTAATCAGCAAAGCCCCCATTGTACCCACAAAGGTTACAAATAAAGTCACGCCGTAGGACTTGAGTATTTTCGTTCCGCTATTAACGAAGATATATTTATACGTATCCAGGCTTGGGCTCAAGGGAAGAATCGAATATCCGTTTCTCGCCACGGCCTGTTCCGAAGAAAAGGACACGCTTAGGGTTAGAACAAGGGGATACAGACAAATGAGTGCAAATACGCCAATGAAACCATAGGCAACGCCGATCACCAATTTATCGCCTAGCAATCTGTTCTTTTCCTTCATTAAAATAGACCCTCTCCGTCATTTATTTTCTTAGCGGATTTGTTCGCAGCCGTAATCAGGATTAGTCCCATCAAGGACTGGAATAACCCGATGGCCGTCGAATAGGAAAAGCCAAGCGTGCGCATCGACTGATACACATAGGTATCAATGACCGTTACTTCCTCAGCCAGAACCGGATTGTTGCCGACGATACCATAAATCATCCCAAAGTCGCCATAGAAGATTCGTCCGACACTCAGCAAGCTTAAGACGATAATGGTTGGTTTCAGCATGGGCACAGTCAAGAAAAGAATGCGCTGCAGTTTGTTCGCGCCATCAACTTTGGCTGCTTCATATAAACTCCCATCGAAATTGGACATCGCCGCCATATAGATAATGGAGCTGTACCCGCTCCACTTCCAGACGCTTGACAGAATGATGATCCATTTCCAATATTTCGGCTCCGAGTACCACCGAATGGGTTCTGCGCCAAAGAACTCCAAGACATGATTGGCAACGCCCACATCCGTGGAGAAAATGCCGTACAGGATCGCCCCAACGACGACCCAGGATATGAAGTACGGAAAAAACATCATGCTTTGTGCTATCTTTTTGTAGGTTTTATGCCGGATCTCATTAATCATGATGGCAATCGTAACAGGGATGATAATGCCTAGGATAAGACCGAAAAAGTTGATGTACAGTGTATTGTAAGTAACCTTCCACCCCATGCTGTTTGCCGAAAAAAAGTATTTGAAATTGTCCAGGCCCACAAACTTGCTGCCAAAGATGCCATCCACGACATTAAAATCGGTAAATGCCATCCATACTCCCGCAAAAGGGATGTAAGAGAACATGATCAGCACGATCAGAGCAGGCACGCACATGAGATACAGTATTCTGTTCTTCTTGATTTCATATAGAAAGCCCTTAACACCCGAACCCATTCCATCACTACCTTTGCATTGTGATTAAACGATTATGCTGTAATGCTGTGCTGCAGCTTCTCCTTCAGTTGATCCAGATCAATGACGGTGCCGGTGAGCCTTGCCTCTTCTGCTGCATAGGCCATCATGTGGCTTTCGACGGACATGTCGATGGAGGATCGGCTGCTGAAGCCGGCGTTCCCCAAATTATCCAGGAAATCGATCATCAGACCGGTATCGCCGCCATTATGTCCGCCGCTCATCATGGCTGGCCGAACGACAGTCTGCTCAACGGGTTCTGCCATATTGGAGTTAAAGCGGGTCACTTCGATGACGTTCAGGTTATCGTCCCCTCGAATTTCTCCATGCTCGCACATGATTTTAATCGTGCGGTACATCTTGTTGGTAAACGCGCTTAAATTAAATGTGGCCGTTACCCCGTTCTTGAACTCGATCAGTGTCACCTGATGATCACACACATCGTTGTCCGTCCGGTAAACACAGCGTCCGTAAGGACTCGTCTCCAGTACGTTTAACAGTCCCTCTTCACTCTGATCGACCGATATGGCCGTTGCCGGCCACTGCCCTCTCATCGGCAGATAGGCCTTTCTGGCATCGAACCGGCAGTCTGCGGCCACCTTGCAGTCCAGGCATCGCTCGGCACTGCCGGCCGGCGCATTCTCTTCCTTAAAATAAGTCAGGTTGCCATAAGAAGAGATTCGTTTAGCCCCGCTGTCCACCAGCCAGGAAAGAATATCCATGTCATGACAGGACTTCTGCATAATGATCGGACTCGCCAGATCACTTCTTCTCCAATTGCCTCTTACGAAGGAATGAGCCATATGGAAATTACCAACGTTCTCGTTATGCTGAATCGTGATCACCTTGCCAAGCTCCTGGCTATCAATGATTCTCTTAATCTCGGCAAAAAAATGAGTGTAACGGAGCACATGACATACAATCACTTTGCGCCCTTTTTCATTGGCCTTCTGCTGGATTCTCAAGCATTCTTCAGGACTTGGGGAAATGGGCTTTTCGAGCAAAATGTCATATCCCAGATCGAGCGCCTGCATCGTCTGCTCATAATGGTCTCTATCCATGGAAGAGATAATGACGGCATCGCAAATTTTTCCGAGCCGGTAAAATGCTTCTACGGATTCAAACTGTCGGTCCAGCGGGATCTGGAACTCATCCGCAGCAGCCTTTCTTCTGTCGTCATTTGGTTCGATCACCGCAACGATGTCTTCGCTTTGGTAAGCGTATCTTGTGTAAATCATGCCTCTTTGTCCTGCGCCGATTAATGCTAACTTCAAATCTATGACCTCCAGCGTTCTCGTATTTGTGCCAAACAAGCTATTCCTGCTCCGGAACTACAGGGTCTTCCAAGGGATAATATCCTTCCGGATAATACGTATCCCATATATTCGTCAGTGGATCTTCATGGGTGATTTCGACTTGTATTGAACCTGTCTCATAATATCCGTTCTGCTGCCGGTTTTGTATATTCAGCGCGACATAGGAACGGTCTTCGAAATAGAGGGCTATACTCAGCGTATAACTTCCCGGCGACATGTCCGGCAATGGAACCATCTCGTTATGGACATGGTCCCCGGTCAGCCATGTGTGGGTAGCCGCGTGCAGCGGTAGTTCATAGGATACTTCTCCCTGCCTTAACTGAACGCAGATTTGAAAATCCCGATAAATCCTCGAACTGCCCGTGTTGGCAAACCAGAATCGCAGTGGCAGGCTCCCATGGCTGGACACGGTTTCCGGATAAGTCAGCCTGCGCAGAGCAAGATCATACCCAAGCCCTGTATTCACATTCGAGAGGCTTGCATGCCATCGCAATGCTTCCCGTCTGATATTCGGACCACACGCTAGATCAGTCACATGGAGGACAACCGGGTGGCTCTTCCATACATGCTGCAGCTTTTGTACGGCAAACGCCTCGCAGCATTCGATCCAATTCGCTTCGCTGCACCTCACCAGCAGGCCAAATCCACAACTGTGTTCCTTTACATATTGGATTAATCGATCATTCTGCAGCTCAGCCAGCATTGTCTGTGAGTCAAACGCCTCTATATAGGCGTTCCATTCTTCCTTGCTGTCAGACAGGGTGGATATCAGAACGGCTGTAAGGCGCCTGTCCGAGCCGATATAACTCCCGACTTTTCGGATCAAGGCTGCAAAGCAATCATCGGCATCATTCTTCACCCACACAGGCAAATCCGGCATCAGGACTAGAATTGGATTAAGGGCAGCACGCAGGGCTTCCTCTATCCCTTCGAGCCTAAATTCTCCTCTTGCCGGCTCCAGCTCCCTCCATGACAATTGGACATATTGAAACTGTCCGTGGCTTGGATCTTGATTCTTATTCGGTAAGGGAACCGGCCGAATTTTTACGGTTTTATATTTTTCATAGTTTTCAAGCGAGTATGGGGTCATCCGATTAACTCCCCTTTATATGGCTGTCAACGGTTTGGAGGAATTCTTCAATGTCGGAGGCTTTGATGTAGGGATTAAGCCCAATCTTCTCGATTTCTTCGCTTAGCACCACCATGCTTAGTGTATTAAACCGGGCTCCCGTCTTCATGTATGCCGCCGCTGCTTTTTGCAGCGATGTAGTCCATTCCCCGGGATTTAGGACCGGATCAGCCTTCCAATCCCCAAAGACCTCATAACGCAGCATACCGTCTCCCTCCATCGTCGGATAATTATAAAATTGCCGTTGGATATGCACGATGTTGCTGCTCTCATTGTCCAAAACAAGCCCTAACCGCGTATCATAAAGCCAGCTTGCACTCCAGAAGCCTCTAATGGCTAATTCCGGAAAATATTGATCATAGAATGCTATCGCCATTGCCATTGAATTCTTCAATCTGTCCGGTGTGTACCCGGGTCCGGCTGGAATGTGAAGCGCCAAGAGCATGTCTCCCTGCTCCAGAACAGGCACCCATTCCGCCTTTAAGATGGGAGTCGGTTCTCTTTCCACGAATCCCATGGGATTGATCCGGTTAGCTATAACAAAAATGTCATTCTCCTGCCATTCCGTAGTGAAGCTGCCTTCAGGGTCGTAAACGTCATTGATTCCGTTCCTTTGTCCATCGCTGCGGAACTCTTCCCCCGCATGCGCAAGGGCGATCACTTCATGTGTCTCCACATGACGAAACATCGTGAAAGAATCCCCGAATCGGTAGGGAATAAAGTAAAACCGATCTAACAGAAAGATGGAACAGGTATAGAAATTCATCACCCACGGAAAATCATGTACCTTCGCATCACCGTGCAAAACCAGTTTCTCTAACTGAACTTTCAGCGGTTGATGAGGAATCTGCTCGTAATACGCTTTGGGCACGGAGCGCTCCTGCAGCCTTTGCATGGAAGGGTTAACGCAAGCCAGCAGCAACAAAAATGAATACAACTCCCCGTATTCCTTCATGCATCCAGGCGTCATGTTCGTATAATGGGTTTCATCGCAGCGATTTCGCGCAGAGCACATATCATCTACTAAGAATTTGGTGAAGTGAAACAACACGGCATCTTGTTCGATCGCCTCAATCCCATGAATGAGCCATTGCTGTGTATGTTCTGGAATATGATATCGATCGAAGAGTTCGTGCAGAAACTCGCGCGGAATGAGAAACGGATTCCGATTCGGTTCATAGCGGTTATATTTTGCTTCCAATCCATCCGGCAGATCATCAAAATTGCAGCTTGCCGTACATTCGTTATAACTCAACACATTCAGCATTTCGCTTCTTTCCCCCGTTCAACGAATAGTTTGCCCATCGGGTAATAGCCGTCCTGGTTTCCCTCGATCGCAAGCTGGATATTGCCGATTTCGGCTACCCCGGTTTCGATGCCAACCTCCAAGCTGTACTCTCCTTCCGGCATGTCCTCCGGTAAAGTAAAACTTTCTTCCCAAGCAATATCCACATCAGGCAGCCAATCCCGAATGTCTTCCCTACTTCGAAGGGTATACGTCTGACTATTGCCTGTAAGCTTTACCACAAGTGAATAATGATTGTAGATCGGAGCGACTCCCACATTCGCCCACAGAGCAGCAATACCGAGCTCTGCGCCCGCACTCACTTCCGAGTCGTATGTGAATTTCCTCAGTTCAAAGCGGTATCCCATCTTGTTCAGCCATGCCTTGATGTTCTCTTTCCACGGCTCCGGGACGACCGTTCCTTTATTGTTAAATGAAGAGATATGCCACTTCAGCGTTTCTTGAATGATATAATCAATATCCCAGCCCTGCAGATACCAATCATTCATGTGCCAACAGGCTTCAAATAAAATCGGCGCCTTCTCCCAGGCATCGGCCATCTGAAAATTCTGTATATTTTGAGGATAGAAATCCGTCATATGGGACCATTGGTCGCCATGGAACCCGCCCATATCGCCCAAGCAATCAACACGAAATCCTACCTTAGCTTTACGCTCCTTTATGATCCGGATTGACAACGGGTCATGCAGGAGTGCCTGGAGAGGCGTTATTTTAAAACCGTCCAGATAGGCATCCGTTATGCTCGAAATAGCCTCCGGCTTCAAAAACTCGGTTCCTCCGCCTTCTCCCCATGCCCCTACAATCGTCATATCCACCGAACTTATGACCGGATGCCCGTCAAACCGTGCCGCGAACGCCTTGATAAAATCAGACCAATAAGCTATGTATGGGGTCGTCTGTGGGTCTACTCTCCAGAATGGAAATTCGGGTTCCTCCGGAAATTCCGCCCGAAACCACGCCGGGATATCATCCTCATCACTTAACGCATAGGGCGAACAACGAACGACAGCCGTACAGCCCATCGATTTGGCGTAGTCCAGCTTCTCCTCCAGCACTTCCCAATGAAAAACCCCTTTGCTGATTTCCAGGTCCCTCCAGCGTGCACTGCAGAAATACACTTTGCTGTCGGGATGATTGAAGGTTCTGCCGTTTTCGGTGAACTTATATTGGCTATGTTCTTCGCCCCGATTATCATAGATTCGGTCCGGCTCCCCCATTAACCCCGGTGCCGCTGTAAAACCGATGCCTGGATTGCTTAAGATGTCATCGGATATCACCGGATAAACCGTCACTGCTCTGTTCACGTGCATCACCTCCCCACCAAGTGCTAAACGAATTTGCATTTTGTTACGTTATTTGTTACGTTATTGTTGCTATTTTTATCATTTTGTTTAGTAATCTCATGTTATATCACCCACCCCTAACCTTGCAATATAAATTTACGTTTTTTTAAAATTTCATGTAACATAGCGCGGCATAGATGTGTTATGATGAGTTATAAATAGCAGACATTCTCAAAATTAATCAACGTAACAATATTACGTAACAAACATCCTGATTTGAGTAATCATTGTCTGGAATGTAACATTCCTATAAACTCTAAATGGTGATCATTAGTAACTTAAAAGGAGAATGTGTTTATTTATGAGTACGATTCGGGATGTTGCTAAATTAGCCAAGGTATCCACTGCCACCGTATCCAGAGTTCTAAACAATGATACGAAATATAAAATCACCGACGAAACCCGAGAAAGGGTATGGCAAGCCGTTACTCAGCTCAACTATAAAATCAGCGCAAGCCCCAAGCGAAAGGTTACCCCCAAGGATGATGCCGAGAGCAAGTCCCATATCAAAATCGGATGCATCCTGAGCGTGACAAAAGATAAATATAACGACCCTTATTTCATGTCGATTCTATCGGGTGTGGAAGAGCGGTTGCTCAGTGCAGGATATAACATTGCCTTTATTCGCACAGGAATAGAGCTGAATGATAATAAGGTTCTATTCAACACCTTCAGTGAACCGATTACCGGCCTTATCCTTATGGAATCCTTGAACAGCGAGACTTACGAGTATATACGCAAGCAGGTCCCCTATATCGTGGGCATTGACACGGAACGCGGAGATATCGACAATGTGGGCTATGATCATTACCATGTAGCTTCTATGGCAGTAAACCATCTCATTGAGAAGGGACATACCCGTATTGGTTATATCGGGGGAAGCGGATTAACAAGCAACTTAAAAGACAGCCGCCGCTATCGAGGTTACTATTCCACCATGCATGCTGCCGGATTGTCAGTAAATTCAGATTGGGTTATTGATTGCATGTGGGATGAAGCGGTCTGTATCGAGAAAGTAAATCATTTATGCAAAACCAGGAATTACCCTACCGCCTTCTTCGCCGCCAGCGATCTGATGGCGATGGCGGCCCTCAATGGCTTGTACAACAACGGCATCTCTGTTCCTCATGAAGTGGCTGTTATAGGACTTTCCAATATCGAGGTTTCCAAGTATTCCAATCCTCCGCTATCCACGATCGATATCCCAACCAAAGAAATTGGTATGGTCGCTGTCGATAACTTACTAGACCGAATCAACGGAAACGTTCTCCTGCCTAAGAAGGTTATTCTGCCCAACCGCTTGGTCGTACGCAGCTCTACTTAGGTATGGGGTCGACACACGTACAGGTTTAACAACCTGCGCCAAATCAAGGATCAAGCACCCTGACACGGTGCTCTTTTTTCATAGTACATGAACATTCTGCTTATGAAAGGGGGTGAGCGCTTCGAATCCAATAGACTGATTTTCCAAGCTGGAAGAATGCTGGATATGCAGCTGTACAGGCAACCCATCATATTGTAAGGAGGTTCTTGATGAAAACACGCGGTAATTCAATGAAATTGACATTTATTCTTGTTACGATGACGGCTATTCTTCTTACCTTGTTCCCTGTTTCACCCTTTATTTCGGCTGCGGAAGCTGCATCTATCGTCGTAGACGGTGACTCAAGCGATTGGGCAGGTATTCCGGCAATCTCCACCAATTCCGGGACAGCCAGAGTCTTAAAGGCTTCCCACGATGACGTGAACCTTTATTTACTTGTCGAAGGCTCAGGTCTCAGCACCACTATGGGGAGTTTCTGGCTGAATACAGACGGGAATGCTTCCACTGGTTATCAAGCCTACGGTTGGGGCACAACCGGGATTGAATGGCTGCTTGAGAATCAATCGCTATACCGTTATTCAGGTGACGGAAGCAGCTGGAATTGGGATTGGTCATCCACGCTGTCTTCTTCGCAATATGTACGGACCTCATCAACAATCGAGGCAGCCATTCCACTCTCCACGCTTGGACTCACAGTAGGCAGTACCGTAAATATCGGGTATCTCGACAACAATTCGAATGTGAATCGGCTGCCGGCGCAGAACCAATCACTCCCCGTCTATACCATTAATGAGAGAAGTCCCGGAGGAAATATGATCGAATTTTATCCGCCTGAGCTGAATGATCCGCTTAACAACCCGTTCAAGGGCTGGGCTCCTTCAGCGAAATCCACCAGCTATCCCCAGGACCACCGTCTGGTTTATGTCGGTGTCACCTGGAAGGAGCTGGAGCCGACCAAAGGCAGCTATGATTTCGATGCCATCGAAGCGGCCAATCATTTCAGCTATTGGCAAAGCCGCGGCGTCAAGGTCGTGCTGCGCTTTATTCTCGATAGTCCTACCGGCGTGCCTCACCGGGATATTCCCGATTGGCTGTATAACGATATGGTCAGTCTGGGACAGTCGCCCGGCACCGCTTATCAAGATGCAACCGGAGGTATGGGAGCTGGCAACAATACGGGCTTCTCCCCGAATTACAGCTCTGACTATCTGATTGCGAGACACAAACTTGCCATTGAGGCCATTGCTGCACATTACAACACGCCTGACAGCCCGATTGCGTTTGTGCAGATCGGTTCGCTGGGCCATTGGGCAGAATTTCACACTTGGCCCTACGTAGGGCCGAACGGGGAAAGCAACTACACAGGCGCATTCCCTCCAAACTCCATATCCAACCAGTACATTCAACACTATATTGATGCCTTTGCCGCTCAGGAGGATCATACGCAGTTATTGATCAGACGGAGCGTGGAATTGGCCAAGAATAATAACAAAGGCCTCATTCTCGGCATGTACAACGATGTGTTCGGCGATCAGCCGAGCTTCGATTCCGAATGGGGCTGGTATACGGGCACACAGAACGGATATTGGGACGATATCGGTCAGCAGCAGCCCAATCACGCCAACTTCTGGGACACCCGTGTTTCTGGCGGTGAATTTTACGGTGGTGCCTATGGCATGAATGCTGCACTTACGACAGGCAGCGGCTTTAATGAGACGCTCCGGCAAACGGAGCTCAGCAAACCGAGCTGGCTGGGACCGAATGCTCCAGCTTCCTTGTCCCTGGGCAATCCATTGCAAGGCAATATGAACATACTTAAGAAACGAATGGGTTATCACTTTGTTGTGAACAAAGCAGCGTACCCGCAAGCGAATAACGGAAGCACGCTGGATGTATCCATCCACGTGGAGAACAAGGGCGTTCAGCACTTCCCGTTCAACTGGCCTGTTGAAATTCAGCTTCGCAGTGGGGGCACCATCGTGGCACGTCAATCCACGTCAGCGGACTTGAGAACCTGGAGAACGGGAATGCACACAGTCTCAGGCTCTATCTCTACCAGCACACTGCCAAGCGGCACCTATGAACTGGCCATCGCCATCCTGGACCCTTCAACCAACCGTCCGGGGGTTGATTTTGCGAACACCGACAAGCTTGCTGATGGAGCTTATAAGCTCGGTACATGGACCAAATAATAACGCTATAATGCAACGAGCAGCAGACCTGCCACCCGTTAGAGACGGGCAGGTCTGCTGCTCTTCTATGATCACTATTTTTCACTATAGCCCAGACGTCTTGCCGGGTATTGGGCTTCTTACATCGGACATCCAAACTACTCTATTTTCGCCAAAAAGTAGAACAGTCTGCCTTATCTTCTATATTGTACTCGATCATCTTCTCAAGTAACGAATAGTCCACCGGGCCGTCCCATCGGATACGGACCAGTTCCTTCGTGTGGTCATAACCTGCCTGCACTATGTCCTCCGAGAAACGGACAATCCCTGCCTTTTCAGGGGCAACGGCCATATGTTGCTTGGATGCGCTGAAGCCGATAATAAAGGTATCGTGATCGGTAAACATCGGCTGGTTCCACGCGATTTTCGGCTTTAAATTCGGAAACTTCCCAACAATCCAGGCGAAGATTTCCTCCATTCGCGCTCGATGGTCCGGGTTGTCGATGCCCTTCAAATAATCTGCAAAAACGTCCATGTGGCTTCCCTCCTAAAATCCAAACGATATTTTCATCGTATTGCGTACATTATACTATAATCCCCGCTTCTTCTGATCACAATGCATAGCCCCCCTTATATAAGGGAGAGGGCGTGGCCATATTGATATATAGAGACAGAAACTGTACAATCCATTAAAAATCATTACAATTAAGCCATATAGAACGTTGATGCGAGATAAATGAAGGAGTGCTTCTTAATGACGAATACTAATCCTAAGGTGGATGGATATCTGCGTAAAATCAAGAAATGGAAGGCAGAATCCGAGAAGCTGAGGGAGATTATTCTGGACTGTCAGCTGACCGAAGACTTTAAGTGGATGCATCCTTGTTACACGTTTCAGAACAAGAACATCATATTGATCCATGGCTTCAAGGAATATTGTGCGGTTCTGTTTATCAAAGGTGCTTTGTTAAAGGATCCACACGGCATTCTTATTCAACAGACAGAAAACGTACAAGCAGGTCGTCAAATTCGGTTCACCCATGTTGAACAGATCATCGAAATGGAAACTGTCTTGGAAGCCTATATTCATGAAGCCATCGAAATTGAAAAAGCCGGCTTGACCGTGGATTTCAAAAAGAATGATGAGCTTGTCATTCCTGAAGAGCTTCAACATAAATTCGATGAAGTCCCAGGCCTGCAAACGGCTTTTGAAGCCTTGACCCCTGGTCGCAAGCGTGCTTACGTACATTATATTAATCAAGCCAAACAAGCCAAGACGCGGGAGTCAAGAGTCGAGAAACATGTGCAGCACATCCTTGATGGCAAAGGATTGAATGATTAGATTCCTATCACTAGAGTCAGATCCATTAAGGGAAGTTCATGTATTCTAATGGCTTAATATGCGCTTCCGCTTTATGAAGAAGAATGAAAAACGCTTTAGAATTCTCGTATTCTTTGGGCAGATCATTGATGAAGAGTTGAAGCTGCTGCTGCGTGAAGCTTAATTTTTTTTCGGAATCGGATCTGTCCCTTTTCATTAGCTGACTCCGTACAAGAGATTCATATGAATATCTTAATCTCAAAAATTGATCCTTCAGGGAAGCATATTCATTCCCGTGGGTCGTCTCATTCATCATCAGATTCAATCGATCATGAATGAACGCGATATTGGACAATACGTCAAACATAGCGATTGCGGTTGATTCAGGATCGGAGTCTGTATCGACCGCTTGATCCATGACTGTCTTCAATGTCATGACATTGGACATAAAACCGCTGTAGTATTTTGCATTCGTTTCTTGATTAACCCGGTTTGTCTTGTTGTTAATAAGTAAGACGATAGATATCAATACAAGGAATAAGAAAATGAGGATGGCTGCTCTTTTGTGTATTACCATGATGTTGAATCCTCCCTGCTGCTGTTCTGCTCTTATCGTTATCGTACGAATACATTTTGAGTCATAACCCTCTATCCTCTCATACAAAAGCCTTCAAGATGCCTCTCTAGCTGTCCGTCTTACGAATCAACTCATCAATCCACAGCATTTCTCCCTTTACTTGGGATATGGAAACTTGCAGAACTTCATTTCTGTACCCATCGTCCACGTGTTTGCCTTCCCGCTTCTTAAGATCTTCCCAAAGCGCTTCCAGGTCTTTTTTTCTCATGTTTAATATTCGGAGTTGATTATCCCGAGAAATGCGCTGAAATAGCGACACTCGGATGAGAAATTCGATTTGATGCTTGGCGTCTTTCTCCGAAAATGCGTTGATAAGATCCGTAATTTTGGTTTTACCCGCCTCGGTTATTTCATAAACGAATTGATTGGGTTTACCATCCTGTTCGTTTATTTTTTTAGTAATCAAACCCTGTTCCGTAAATCGGCGCAAAGTGGGATATAACATATTGTGGTTAACATCTGTTAAATAACCTAAATCCCGTTGTATTTCCTTCTTGATCTCATATCCATGCTTAGGAGCCATTTCGATCTGGATCAATATAAGTAGTTCAATGTACATGTATTCTTACCTCTCCATTAGATTCAATGTTCTTTTTGTACGAATATAGTAAGCTTACAGCCTACGAATTCGTTCTTCAATCATAACTCGACAAATAAAGACGATTAGGGTCCTTTTGTCTTAGGCCATTAGCAAGATTCTCCCCTTGTTTATATATGTTAAAATAACATGTGTTAAATTAACTCTACTAAAATTTAGCAGTTGGGAGGAAAGATATGAATAATGAAATTATCTCTTTAGAGGAAATTACTCAATTTCAATCGCCAACCGAGGAATTCAACCCTTATGTGTGGTACAAACACAAACTGCAAAATGAACCGGTAAGCTATAATCAGGCAACCGATACCTGGAATGTCTTCCGTTACCAAGACGTCAAGCGAGTGCTTAGCGACTACGATCACTTCTCCAATGTGAGGATGCGCACAACCATCAGCGTAGGCGCAGATAATGATGAGGGTAAACATATGGGCAAGTTTAACCTGATGACAGATCCTCCGGAACACAGAAAAAGCCGCTCCCTGCTCTCTGCCGCATTTACTCCTCGCAGCTTGAAGCTGTGGGAGCCCCGGATTCAGGAGATCGTGAACGAACTTATCCATGAGATGGAAGAAGCCGAGGTCATTGATGTTGTTAAGGATTTTGCCAGCGCTCTGCCTACGATCGTGATCGCAGACTTGCTCGGCGTTCCTTCACAGGACAGACAATTGTTTCAACAATGGGTATACGATTTATTCCTTCCCATCCCCAAAGAAAATACTGAAAGCGTAAATGAGCTGAAACGACGAGCGGCTAAAGAGTATTACAGTTATCTCTACCCTCATATCGTTCAGAAAAGAGCAAACCTATCAGACGACATTATTTCAGATTTGATTCAAGCCGAGGTGGATGGTGACCGATTGACCGATGACGAAATCGTAAGAACCACGATGTTTATCTTAGGTGCCGGTATTGAAACGACAAGCCATCTGTTAGCCAATACATTCTACGCATTCCTGTATGATAATAACCAAATCTATGCTGAAGTTCGAAATAACCGCGAGCTGCTCCCTAATACCATGGAGGAGATGCTCCGTTATCGGTTTAATATTGCCAAAATGGATCGGACCGTCAAACAGGACAATAACTTGCTTGGGGTTGATTTGAAAAAAGGCGATGTGGTTGTTGCGTGGATGAGCGCTGCAAACATGGACGAGGAGGTATTTGATAACCCCTTCACATTGGATATTCATCGTCCCAACAACAAACAGCATTTGACCTTTGGCAACGGACCCCATTTTTGCCTGGGTGCTCCGCTTGCCCGATTAGAGGCTAATACCGGGATTGGCCTCTTCATGGATAAATTCTCTCGGATTGAAGCTGTGCCAGGCTTTAAGCTTGAAGATAACTTGACTCCATCCGCAGCGGGACAAATGCTCTCCTCCCTGCCCGTTCGTGTATACCGATAGAATCATTCAGCAAAAAGAAACACCTTACATCATAAAACGAGGCAGCCACCCAAGTGTAAGGGCGGCTGCCTCGTTTTAGTCGTAAGCGTAAAATACTACCCACCTGTAAATGCAATCCGCACCAATTGTCTATCTGGAAATATCAACAGCTAATTTATAGTTTTCGCCTATTTGTAGTAGAATAATGAGAAGTGATGCCATATAAACAATCTTTTAAGGTACCCTATTAATTAGGGGGATCTTGAATTTTAATAGGTAGCGAATCTCTCGGTAAAGGATGCATTGCAATGAACAAAACGGATCGTTTATTAGCCATAGTGCTTGAGCTGCAGCGTAACGAAGTGTTACGAGCCGAGGATTTGGCCGCTATATTTGAAACAAGCGTGAGGACAATCTACAGGGATATTCAGGCTTTGAGTGAAGCTGGCGTATCCGTGATAGGGGCTCCAGGTCAGGGATACTCCTTAATGGAGGGGTATTTCCTGCCGCCTGTCAGTTTCACGGTGGAAGAAGCAGTGACGTTACTCATTGGGACAGATTTTATCGAGCAGTGGTTCGATACCCACTACAGCAGTAAGTCTCGCACTTCTAGAAAGAAGATTGAAGCCATTCTTCCGGAACCGATCCGCAGTGAGGCAACCCGGATTCGCAAGAGCTTTCGTTTGCTAGCAACCGCTGAAGATAAAACACGAATACAAGAGAAGACATACTTGGAAGTGATTCGCCGGACGATACTGGAGGAGAGGAAAATAAGTTTTCACTATTCCAAAAGAATCGCTGAAGCTAATGGGAACCGCCAAAGTGTTCGTACGGTTGCTCCTTATGGACTTGTGCTTCATCAAGGATCATGGGTACTCATTGCATGGTGTGAATTGCGTCAAGATATCCGTCATTTCCGGTTGTCCCGAATGACGGAGCTGATCGAACTGGAAGATAGATTTATGCTGCCAGCAGATTTTCATTTAGATGTATACCAGCCTCCAGACGATCGTAACGTCAGAGTGCGCATCTGGGTCCAACCTGACATTGCCGATAAGGTAAGGGAATCGAACAACTTCTATATAGACACCATAGAGGAACAAGCGGAAGGTTTGCTGGTGAACCTTCGCGTTCGGCAGCCTGAGGAATTGCTGCATTGGGTGCTTGGCTGGGGAGCCGGAGTGGTTGTGCTGGAGCCGGAATCCTTCCGACATCGGGTTAGAAACGAACTGGAAAAAACGTTAAAACGCTACTGACATAATGGTGTCAGTAGCGTTTTTGTATATTTAGATAAGAAGAAGACTAAAGGAGCTGATCCATGATGATTACAACAAAAGAAGCACTACAACGTTTTGAAGAAACTGCGACACATTATATTCACGAACTGGATCAATTCAATATAGAGCAGTTGAAGGAAGTGCCAAGTGACAACGAGTGGTCTATCGGACAGATGGTTCAACATCTCATCAGTTCGGCGCTTGATATGCAGCTTCGTAATCTGGATCAATGCTTGATGCCAAGCCAAGATCCCTTGGTTCCTCGAACGGAAAAAACCGAGCTTGGTGCAGCTGTATTTGCTCAAGGAAGCTTCCCGCCCATTCGAATTCATGTTCCACCTTCCCCACAATATACGCCGAAGCAGCCAGCAAGCAAGGAGCAGCTCATTCAAGGGTTACACACGGTTATCCAGAGAATGAAGGAGATCGAACCGAGCCTTAAAAAAACGTCCAAAGAGAATACAATGCCCCATCCGTCATTCGGTGGACTGTGTGCGGAGGAATGGTTTTTGCTTGTTGAAATGCACTACCGGCATCATCTTCTGCAGCTGGACCGCTTAAAACAAGGATTGGTACGGGAAGCAACATAAACAAATATAAGCGACAAATGGCCCTCGCTTTTAACAAGATAGGGGCCATTTGTCGCTTACCTTTAGTCTATAACAGCCGGGATGATGTATTCCTTAATCAGTGCCCACCTGTCCCGGGGATTCATGATGAACTCGGAGGCAATGGCTACGACCAGCTCCATTTCCGGAATACAGCAAATCACATTGCCGCCATCGCCTAACGCCAGGTTGGCACGTACGCCGTCTTCTTCGCGCAGCCACCATAAATAACCATAGTTATGGGGATTCATCGTTGTAGATTCATCAATCCAGGACCCCGATATGATCTGGCGGTTATCCCATAAGCCGCGGTTCAAATAGAGGAGACCCACTCGTGCCATATCGCGGGGACGAAGCGTAAGCCCCCATCCTCCCGTGGAATGACGATGGGGATCTTCAACCCATCCTTTCACGTTCTTCCCAAACAGATCCTCAAACCCGAATGATATCATCCCGTAATCCGGAATTACGTTCATGCCAATAGGCTTAAACAATCTCTCGTTCGCATAAGCGCGAGCATTTTGTCCCGTACTGCGAGTAAGAATGGCTGACAGCAGATGCGCCCCAGCGGTTGAATACTTAAATGCACCAATATCTCCGCCCTTCCCCAGCATATCCAGCGTATACTTCACCCAGTCAGGCTGCATGCACAGCTTATCGAGGGGTTCATGCCAGTCCTCGAATGGATAAGGAGCCGTCATTGTCAGCAGATGGCGTATTGTGATTTCCTGCTTCTGCGGATCAATAGCATCAGGAGCATACTCAGGGAAAAAATCCAGCACCTTCTGGTTCACCGTTTGAATGCATCCTTCATCAATGGCTATACCAATAAGGGCAGACAATATGCTTTTTGTTACGGATGCGACATGAATCGCATCATCCGGGCCATAGCCATTGTAATATCGCTCATAAGCAATATGCCCATGCCTCACAACCACGATTCCGTTTATATTGCTGTACCCGGAATTAATGGCAGACTCAAGCTCTGACAGCTTCTCTACATCCATTCCCAAAACTGCAGGATCCTCAGTTTGCCATTCTCCGGTTGGCCATTCATAATGCTGCATCATCAGCCCCTCCTTCTCTTCACTGGAAAATACACCTCGGTCACGAAGTCCTCAGAACCCGTGGCTCGTTTAGGGTCGGTTATATAAACTTCATATGGCGAATTCTCCAATTCGTATCCCTCGCGTTCAACCCATTCCATAAGGGCTGCATATACCGAAGTCAGCTCCGAATATGAGCCCTTTAGGACAGACTTCGCACATAGACCTCCAGACAAATCTCGCGTCCCCTCTACCGTCTCCTCGATCGGGATGGCAAACTCGGTATCATTGCCGTCAGGCTTGTATTCAGAGCTGTGATAAATCGTCATGGGCGTACCCAGCAAGGTGAGTTTTTCAGTTGCAATCTGTTCGTACAAACTCCCGAAATATGTTCCATATCCTAGAGCGTAGTCGTCACCTCTTATCATCTGACGCATACTAAGAATTCGGATGGACGGGGTTTCAACGAGTTCTACTTCAATGCTGTCGAGGTACGACATCAGGGGGACGCCTTTCTCTAAATTTGAGATATCAAGACTCATTAATTTCAAAGTGTGTTCTATAGCATTCAGCTTCTCCAGCATCTCCCTTCTCTTACGACATAGATCTGCACAGAGCAGTTCTTCAGATGGATCTTCTTCCCGTTCCAGAATAGCTTTAATTTCTTCCAGGGAGAAATGATAGGATTTCAAACGGTTGATAAAAAGCATCTTTTTGAGCTGACTGATGGAATAATACCTGTAACCGTTCTCCGGGTTAATCTCATCGGGAAGAATTAATCCGATCTCCGCATAATATCGAAGCGTTTTGGTAGATACTTCGCATATTTTCGAGAATTCTCCGATGGACAGCATGGGATCACCTCATTCTTTTTGTTGGTATACGGATGAACGCTTCAAGTCCGAATCTTTGTTCCATTTCAATGTACACGTTGCCCTAAGGACTAAAGTCAACGGTTCAGATCTGGCTGTGCTGTAGATATTTACGAGAACGTTGATACTATGATCATTGTTCATGAAGCAGAAACTCCCGCCTTCCGGCTGATCGCCGTTGGACGGGAGTTCGATTACTTCAGATGGTTTGGCGGTGAATCATATAGCCCTGATGTGTCTTTAAACCATTTAAAGATGTGGGTTGCGCAAACCTTAAGCACCGCATACCCGGGAACGGCCAGCAGAATGCCGACGACACCAAACAGATTACCCGATGTGAGAATAACGAAGATAATCGTGATCGGGTGAATTTTAAGCGTTTTGCCCATAATCTGTGGTGAGATAAACTTGCCTTCGATTAACTGTACGATCGTCCAGACTGCCACCATCTTCAGCAGCATCACGGGAGAAGTAACCAGAGCCACAATCAGCGCTGGTGTAATCGCGATCGCTGGCCCCAGGTAAGGTACGATACTCGTAAACGAGGCAATGATGGCCAATATAAGTGCATAGTCCAGACCAATGATCATGTAACCGATATAGAGCAGAATACCGATACAAAAGCTGACGATAATCTGTCCACGGATAAACGAGCTGATCTGGTGATTAATGTCTTGAAGTACGTGGAATATGCCGGAACGGCTCTTGGTTGGCAGGAAAGACAAAATCTTCTGCGGCAGCTTTTTGCCGTCTTTCAGCATATAAAACAGAACGAATGGCACCGTCACGATCGACAACACAATCTCGGTAAAAGCCCCCAGGAACCCGCCCACTCTGGCCCATGTATGGTTGAATATTTCCGTAGCTTTCTGAGTAAGGGTATTCCACCAATCCTGAGAGTTAATGCTCACTGCATCCTGAAGCTGACTAAACAACTGACTGCCCGTAAGCTCCTCGAATTGCAGCCTAACATTCTCGCTATATCTCGGGAAATTGTCAATCAGTCCCGTAATTTGATTGCGCAGCACCGGAATGACCGCAAGCACGACCACCGTCAGTATACCCGCAATAGCCAAATACAGGATAAGTATGGACCATCCGCGTTTGATATTCCTCTTTTCCATGATATCCACAAGGGGATTAAGCAGATAATACAGTATTCCGGACAGTATGATCGGCAATACGATCGTCTTGATCAACACGGCGAGCGGGTGCAGCACAAATGAAATCTTGCTCAGCACCAGTATGTTGACTCCCGCCAGAAGCAGAATGAGCAGCAGAAGTACAAACTTGTTGTTCAGAAAAAATCGCTTGAACCGATCCGGCCAAATGCGGGGTTGTTCCATATATGTCCTCCCTCACTTATGTAACGTTTAGTAAAATGTTGCGCCACTTCATACAGAAGAAATTCAGCAGCTGCTATTAAAACTAACGTTCGTTAACTTCATTCTTTTAACTATAATATTGAACCTGGTCCCATGTCCAGTTCACCAGGTTTAAGCTAGAAAAATGCATACAGTCCTTCTTCAAAGTACGTGTATTCCTGCTCATTTATTATCCTTTTTCCATATCCTTCAAAGAATGTATTCTTCTCGGATGGAGTTTCGATGGCGTCAGGCTTAGGGCGAAACCCTCTCCATTATACGGGCTGCTGTCGATTCCATGCGAGCAAAAAAGACATCCGATCCCGGATGTCTCTACTTTTTTGCAAACCAAATGAGCACTCATTCGTTATTTCAATGTGAAATTTCCGGACCCTGTGCGAACCTTTAATATCACGCCGCCATTGCCGAACGTTCCCTTTAATCGGTTCTCGTCTTGGTCATTACCCTCATAACGGATTCCGTCCCACTTCAAATCCCAATTGCCGGAGCTTCCTTCAAAATCAACTTCCAGCGAGGAAGGCTCTTTAGCGAGATCGATGGTCACACGGCCGCTGCCTGATCGAAGATCGGTTTCATGCATGATCCCGTCCGCTTCAAGAAGTATACTTCCGGATCCCGTTTTTCCTTGTATCGCTGATTCTCCGCCCTTCAGTACGACCTTGCCGCTGCCACTCTGAAAGCTTAACTCCGAAGCCTCATAGCGTTCGGCCGATATATCGCCGGAGCTTGACTCCAACAGGATCGAATCAGCAGCAATCTCCTCGGCTTTAATGTCACCGCTGCCTGTGTGTATGACCCATTCGCCGCCCTTCACTTGCTGCACGTCGACATCACCGCTGCTTGCCTTGATCGTAACCGAATCTCCCTGCAATCGCGCGATTTCGATATCGCCGCTGCTGCTGTCAATCTCGGCGGATGACCATTGTTTCTCCGGCAGCTCCACCGTCAGATCCAGATGCATGATCCGTACGCCCACGTCGATACCTTGGGGTACATCTATCCCAAGCTCCAGCGTATCACCGTTTGGTTCTGCCTTCAGCTTCACTTGATCCGCCCACTTTGGGCTTACTTTTCCGTCTAGGCTAACCTTAATCTGATCGGTATTCCCTTGAACGAAATGGATATCACTGCTTCCTGTGTGAAGGTTCAAGTGACGGTAATCGTTTGCGTCGAAGGTCTGCCCTTCGCTGATTTCTTGAGTATCCAATGAAAAGCCGAAGTTGATACCCGAAAAGATTTTTATCGGGTTCATCGTAATAATCAGCAGCAGCACACCCACCGCAACGATCAACAAACCTGTTTTTTTCTGCATAACGTATCTCCAGTCCTTCCATCTTTACGATTCCACTTCCGCTGCAAATCCGAAGTCCTGTTCAGTATATCACCCTGGAAAGAGTACTAACATTAGGCCTGCGAATGAGATTGGAGCCCCGACTTTAGTCCAGTTTCGCTGACAAACGGAAAAAAGCCGCGATTTCTCGCGACTTCTAATGCAAACATATCTTCACTTGTGTTTTCCCATATTCTTACTCGTTTAATGAAATTTCAAATTGGGAGCCAGCCTCACCTGCAAATACAATACGTCCGTTCTCAGGCAAGATGACCTCATTCTTACCGCTGACCACGGTGTGATTAATACAAATACCCGTCTGGTCATATACTGCAAAGGCATTGAGATAGACCATTGAAGTGTATTTCTCATTCTGAGTTTAAATGTTTTGGTTGATTAGAGTTCTTCCGGGTCTATAAATTTCACCTCTGGATACATGTCGCTCGGTCCCTGAATCAGATTTCCACCCGTTCCTTTTAGTTGTTTATTAAAGAAATCGAGTACATATTGATTAACAATGCTTGATCCTCTTTTACCATTGATATCTCCTGTTATCCCCGACAGTTTAATTAACTCCGAATAGAATTGAAGGTCCGTGAAATTGAAGTGCTGCGTTCCTTCTACATAAATCACATTTCCCCCATGTTCGCTAACATTTTTCATAATATGCAGCTCATCTGAGAGAAATTTATTGACTTCATTATCCGAATTTCTATCATTTTCAAAATTGACTAACCAGTCTTTAAAACTTCCCGATCTGATGAACATAAACGGCTTGTTTATATCATCTCTATTTTCCACTTCATTTAGTGACCCGTCCATATTGACCCCGGCCTTGACTCTTTGATCTAAATAAGTTGTATTAAACGCCGTTGCACCCCCAAAAGAATGCCCCATCACGCCTATGTTTTTTAAATCGATCTTCCCTTTAAATTGACTTTCAATTGCACCTGAATTCAGCTTTTCAATTTGATCGATTACAAACTCCACATCTTTTGTCCATATATTCCCGATTTTTGTACGATCATCTATGGTTGTCATCTTTGTTTTATAATCCGTTACACGGCCATCCGGAAAAATAGTAGCAAAGGTGCTGTACGTATGATCGATTGTGACTACGACAAAACCATGACTGGCCAGATTCTCGGCCTGTGATGCCTGTAAAACTCTACTGGTTCCCATGCCATGAGATAGCAGTACCAAGGGATAAGGGCTTGTAGAAGGTAATATTTCTACATTTTCATAAGAGTTGGTTCTATTATACTTCCAGTAGTCGAGCACAAAGGCGGGCAGCTTTAAAGAAGTAGAGAAGCTCTGAATATACTTTTTGAACATTTCTTTATCACTTGGAAAAAGAGTTCCACGCTTGTTGTTATTCCTATTTTCAGTAGGGTACCAAACTTGAACCATTAGCTCCCTCTTATCGCTTTGATCTTCAGTTAAAACTTCATCTCTGTTTTGATCCGTAAAATGAAAGGTTTGAGTACCCACTTTCTCTGGGCCATCAGGCTCCGGCAAATCAAAAACAGGTAAGTATGCAGACAAGACGGTAGAACCCACAAGCAGAATGACGATTAGGGAAGATAAACTATATTTCAACAGCTTTCCTATTTTTAGATTCACCATCTTACCTGAATGCCTGAATGAAACGATGAGTATGAATAGAGCCGTCATGATATATACCAGAAGTAATTGCCATCTGTATCCTTCAACCAACAATTGAACTACAAATATCACGCTACTTCCTATAGCCAAACCCAATCCTGTTTTCTTTGCACTTCTTTTAATAAACAATAGATCTACGAGTAAAGCGAAACAGGATAGAACTAAAAGTATTTCAAATAATCTCATATGTAACCCTCTCTTTCATTACGGATATCAGCCGAAATGGACAAACTGTGGAAAGCCGCCCCACGGGACGGTTTCTCTACATTCATTAATGCACATCTGTGAAATCACGAGTGGACTTTTTCAGAACATTTACTTCGCTTCGTTCATAAAGGTTCTAACATCTTCAGCTATTTCTTTAAATAAAGTATGGTGCAAGTAATGCTCGCCATCCATTGTTATTACTTTTCCATGTACCGAGTCTTTGATCTGCCCTTCATGCAGAGGTATCCATCCTAGTACGTCTTCATTATTCCCTTGTACAAAGAGAAGAAGAGGAAGATCTTTGGGGAAGGTTAAACCTCGAGCCCCTTTAAAATTGGAAGAAATATGATCCATCTCATTCAACATCGTGGAACTGTTTGAGTTTTTATTTGACAGCATTTTCATCTGCTCGACGGTGTGATCATCAAATGGGAGTCCAGCATAAGGGTCACCACCAAATTTAACCACTAATCTTTGGAGACCTGATTTTTTAATAAATCCGAACATTTTTGTAGGTAATTTGGCATCCATACCCGGTTGTGTTGGAACACTGCTGTCAATTCCGACGAATGCAGTTACCTCATCCGGATATTTGTTCACATAATCAATGCCGTAAATACCTGCAATGGAGTGGCCCATAAGCATATATTTGTTAATATTAAGCTGCTGTAGAGCTTCATGAACTTCACTTACGATATTTTCTGCGGTTCGTTCTTTTTCAGTTCCATCACTCAATCCATAGCCGAAAGGCTCAACTGCAACAACTTTGTAAAATGGAGATAATTCATCAATAAGCAGCTTAAAATCTAGCGCTGGTGCTGCTGTTCCATAACCGGGAAGAAGCACGATTGTTTCCTTGCCTTCTCCTTGAATGTACACATTCATATTTTTCCCGTCTACAGACACGTGCTGGCCGTATGGCTCTATCTTCTTCGCCTCTGAGTTGCTACTGATCACATTCGTGATATAAACAATACCTAGAAACAGAACAATGGCGATTACGATTGCTCCTAATATTTTAAGTATAATGTTTCTTACCTTTCTGGCCCTCGAACCAATCTTCGCTTTCTTTTCCTCTGGTTGCGTCACTCTCATCTTCTCCTGTCCTGAACTGTTTGTCGTGAATCATTCATTGCTGCTGCGGCCTCATTGGATTTCCATGGCTATAACGATTGTGTGTCACATACACCTGCTCCTATGCTCATCTGTTTAATGGCCGTAACAAGCCGTTAATGCAAGCCTAACCAACCAAGATGTCCTCACCATGACGACAATATGAACGGAGTATGAACTAACAACAAAAAGGCCACGTTTCACATACAAGGAAGCTTGTATGTGAAACGTGGCCTGAAAATTCGGTTTAAACCATAATCCAGTGTATATTCTGTTCTGTACATTCATCTCTCCTGTATGTCTAAATATCGGTGGGTGGAGTGATTGGCAATGAAACGATGAAGGTCGTTCCCTGACCAACTTCGCTTTCCACAACGATATCACCTTGATGAAGCGATACAATCTGTTTAACGATAGCAAGTCCCATACCACTGCCATCATACTTGCGGCTGTGGGAACGATCCGCCTTGAAAAAACGCTCAAATATGCGCTTCTGGTCTTCGAGAGGAATCCCAATACCCGTATCGGAGATTCGGACGATTACAATTTTGACATCCAGCTTGATGCTGACGTGAATCACGCCGCCGCCATCCTTGGAAAATTTGATGCCATTGCTGAGGATATTTGTCCACACCTGATTCAATTGGTCATGATCAGCCGTTACTTTCACATTCTGCAGCTCAAGCTCAAAATGAATATTGCGGGCAGACCACTGCGGCTGGAGGGCCACAATGACCCTTCTGATCTGTTCATCCAGACTGAGTGTGACCAGCCGGGGCTGCTGTGACTGCGATTCAAGCACACTCAGCTTGAGCAGGCTGTCACTCATTTTGGATATCCGCTTTGTCTCAGCGATGATAATATCAAGATAACGACTTCGTTCGTGATCGGCGAGATTGACTTGCTTCAGCGCTTGAGCATACCCCGATATCGAGGTGAGCGGAGATTGAACCTCGTGCGACACGTTTGTCACAAATTCCCTGCGCATCTGCTCCAGCTGCTGCAGATCGCGCATCATGTCCTCGAAGCTACGGGCCAGTGTCCCGAGCTCCCCTGTTTGCTTGATATTAAGCTTGACGTTAAAATCTCCAGCGGCGATTCGCTTGGTCGCTTTTGTCAGTTTTTTGATGGGTCTAACCAGGAATATAGAAGCAATCAAAATCAAGATGCTCCCTACAATCAACGAACAAGATGCAAAGATCAACGCCCACTTGACAACAAAAGAGGAGGATGGTGGGGCGAGCGTTTCCAGAAACATCGCTTTCGTTCCCATTTCCGTTTTCAAGGGCAGCCCTAAGAGGACCGTAGCAATACCATTCGGAGTGTCCTGAACAACGCCTCCTCCCAATACCTTCTGCAGCTGCTCCGTCGACACAGCGGCAGGCTGATCTTCATGATACTTACCATAGGACTGGAACTGTCCCGATGCTTCGTAAATTCGAATATGATAGGAATCGAGCTGCTTCATTCCGCTTACGAATGAATCCGCTTCATGTAATGGAAGGATCTTGTAAATCTGCACGATGTCTTGGGCGAAGTTACGCAAATTGATCCGAGCATTTTCGTTCAGTTTATCCTCGAATATTAAAGTAGACATAAAAAAAGAAATGACCGTGCCGGCGATGACAGAGACCAAAAATGTCAGGACCACACGAATATATAACGTTTTGATCATTCGTAAACCTCAAGCCGGTACCCCAAACCGCGCACCGTCTCGATCCGAAAATCGGGCGTTTCCGCGAACCGTTCACGCAGTCGCTTAATATGTACGTCTACCGTTCGATCATCTCCGGCATAATCAATTCCCCAGATTTGATCAATCAGCTGCTCGCGCGTATAGACTTGTCCGGGTGTTCCAGCGAGCTTATAGAGCAGCTCGAATTCCTTCAGCGGCAGCGTGAGCGACTCTGTCCCTCTCGTCACCTTGTATGTCTGCCGATCCAGGATGATGTTGCCAAAGTGGACCGTCTGGGTGGATCCAATCTTGTATCGCTTCAGTAATGCTCTGACACGAACCGTGAGCTCCAACGGATCAAACGGTTTCGTTAAATAATCATCCGTTCCCAGTTCGAATCCTTTCACTTTCTCCCATGTCTCACCTCTTGCAGTCAGCATAAGCAGCGGAAGATCCGGATTGGCTCTTCGCAGCTCCTTGCACAGCGTCCAGCCATCCATAATTGGCATCATAATATCGAGCACGACCAAATCGACGGGTGTTGAACCGTAAACGGCCAGTGCTTCCTTGCCGTCCCGTGCCTCAACCGTTGTGAAGCCGTCGTTTCTCAGAAATAAACAGACGAGCTCGCGAATGTTCGGATCATCGTCAGCAACCAGTATCGTAGGCATCTAGTCCCTCTTTTCCTTTATCCATCCTGTAGAGTAATCACCATTATACTATAAATAAATTTAAAACCTAAAAGCGTGGATCATTGAGAAATACTAGAGTTTAGAGTAACACTCACCTTTTGGTAAGTACCTGTAGTAAAAGTGCATACTTACGTATTCGAAGTCCACCCATTATACTCAGGAAGTAATCATCCTGAAGGAGGACAAATCATTGAAAACACTTGTAATCGTCACACACCCAAGCATAGAAACATCCGTCATTAATCAGCGGTGGGTGGAGGAACTCCAGAAATATCCGGACAAATATACGGTACACGAACTGCATAAGGCTTACCCTGACGGAAACATTGATGCAGAGAAAGAGCAGCAATTAATTGAAACGCATGGCAGCCTCGTCCTGCAGTTCCCTGTCTATTGGTTCAATTGTCCGCCACTTCTCAAGAAATGGCTTGACGATGTTTTTGCTTACGGCTGGGCTTATGGTTCAGGTGGAGGAGATAAATTAAAGGATCGCAAAACGGCTTTGGCTGTAACAGCCGGGATCAAAGAAGAGGATTATCGTGAAGAGGGAAAATATCGCTATACACTTGAACAGTTACTGACACCATTCGAAACAACCTTCCTATACTGCCGTGCGAATTATCGCTCGTTCTTTGCGTATTATGGTAAAGAAACGGAGCCTGGTATAAATGATGAGTCGGCTTCAAGCGATCTGGAGACAAATGTGCGAGAGTACTTGAATTTTATTGACAGCCTGTAAAGATCGCTCTCATCCAGCTGTATGTTCAACACAAATTTGAAGCCTGCCGCTGCGCAGCATCCAGTGGCAGGCTGCTGTTATTCTCTCCCCACTCACACATCATGTTTAACAGCGGAATGAGCGAAAGTCCGCGTTCTGATAATGTGTATTCCACTTTGGGCGGGACCTGGGGATATTCCGTGCGAACGATTAAATGATCCGCCTCCAGCTCTTTTAGCATGACACTTAGCGTTTTATATGATATGGTGCCGATTTTTCGTTTCAGCTCATTATGACGCATCACTTTATTTTCAGACAGCCAGTACATAATGATCATTTTGTACTTACCGCCGATTAAGGACAACGTATATCCAAAGCCGGTCTCTTTTACCCCCACGCCCGTCGGTACACAGGTTTCGCTCACAAGTTACACTCTCCTTCTGAATCGTTTCGATATCGACAAGATGAACTGGCAATAACCGCAAAGCACGGGTCCCTGTCGAAAATTAATCTTATCATAAACAATAATTAAGAATTGCAGCATCCCTTATTCTTCCGAACTTTTTTCCTCCTCTTCAGTTTAGCAAAAAAAGCCGCGAATATCGCGGCTACATATACCTGTTCGTTGTTGTCCTTGACTAACCGCATTCGACAGCCTCGTCTCGTTATGTCAAGAGTCGTTGCCCTTCGCAGCGGAGATCAACCTGCCCAAACATCCTTTACATATTGGCCCTCCGCTTCCAGCCTGGATAACCAGGAGGCAGCTTCATCCGCGTCCACGCCGTATTTATCCTGATAGGATACAATCAGCGTTTGTTCAACCTCAGGCGCCATCCGGGAGCCGTCACCGCAGATGTACATTCTCGCTCCATCCTCCAGCAGTGACAGCAGCATTTCCCCATCCTGTATCAACAAATGCTGGACATAGCATTTCTCCGTACCCTCCACTCTCGAGAAGGCAGTATGAAGAGTCACCAGGTTTTCTCTGGCCGCCTGTTCAAACTCCTCTCGGTAGAGGTAATCGTGCTCCGGATTCCGGCAGCCGAAATACAAATGCGCGGGACCCAGCTTCTGTCCTTCTGCCCGAAGGATTTGTCTGGCCTGAATGAATCCCCGGAACGGTGCCACACCGGTGCCGGGCCCGACCATAATGAGCGGGGTGGCTGGGTTGTTCGGGAGTTCAAAGCCCGATTCAGGCGAACGGATAAACATCTAACACCTCTGCGCCCGTCTCCAACTGGCTACAAAATAATTGGAGGCAATGGCCCGGTATTCCCCATAACCGCTCCAAGCGCTTTCCCGCACGACACTGACTGTGATACTCGCTTGGGTCCAGCTGACTCTCGGAGAGCTGGAAATCGAATAATATCTCGGTTTGAGTGCTGGCAGCAGCTCGAGAAAGCGTTCAAAAGGCAACTCACAGGCTTCATACCGTTCCAGCAGCTCCAGCATGGTGAGACGTTTAGCCCGTACCTCGGTCTGATAAGTGTCTTCCGCAAGCAGACTCTGCAGCTCTTTGGCATGCGGCGGGCATACCGTACAGGCTGCCATCTCCCGAATCTGAGCCCTTGTGGCCGTCTCCTGCAGCTCGATGCTGCGATGCAGCAGATCGTCCAGACGCACGGGAACCCCTGCCGGTAAATGGGCGCTGCTTCTTCCTTGAACGGACAAGACCAGATGTGCCGCGGCATCCAAGTGGAATCTGCGGAGCACACGCTTCACCAGACTCTCCGGATTGACTGGGAGTATGCCCATGTGATCGCCTTCTGCATAGTTCGTTCCTTCCGGCAGCGATATTTCGATATGCTGCGTGATGCGTCCGCTATCGGCATGCTGCAAGTTGCGGCTGTGCGCGATGTGCCCGGTGACGGCATGATAGGTTTCTGCCAGTGGAACGGCTGCCCCTCCCTGAACGAACTCAACAGACAAGGTGCTGCGCTTCGGCTTGCTGCTGGCCATGACTGGCAGTCCCAGCGCCTGCATCAGATCGGGCCATACATGTTCCGTCCATTCATCAACTTCACGTTCAAAATCGCCGCTCGCATCACTCTCACCGCGCGCAAGCAGGCGCTGTGCCCCTTTGGCTGCCAGCAGCTCGTCAATTTGGCGCGGAATCCGTTGGTAGGTGCTGGCCCAGTTGTGATCCCCGCAGCCGAAAACCGTATACCGAACGCCTTGTATTTCGGATTCAGCCGCATTCTCCAGCCATTCCATAAAAGCCTTGGCATTGGAGGGCGGCTGACCGTTATAAGAGGCGGTTACAATCACAACGGCGCCTTCCTTCGGAAGATTTCCAGCGAAGTCGTCCAGTGCACCTACCTGACTGTCGAATCCATGGTACTTGGCTGCATCAGCCACCTCTCTGGCAATGCCTTCAGCCGTGCCCAAGTTGGACCCGTACAGCGCGAGCAGCGGCGTATGATGAGCGTTATCCGCAATCCTGTCGGACTGGGCGTATTCCCTCTGTTCCTGTTCGGGCACAGCAACACTTCCTGGAATCAAGAGGGCTGCCCCTCCCTTACGGTTACGGACTTTAATGTGGAATGCATCCGGCTTCAGGGTCAGTGTCTCCTTGACTTTCAGCTCATAATGCTGGGTATCGACCAGTTCAAAATATTTGAGAACCAACCCGAGCACCAAGGTGGCCTCCTGGAGTGCAAACTGTTGGCCGATACAAGCACGCTGTCCGTTGCCAAACGGTTTGTACGCGTCATGCGGCACCTTGCTCGGATCTTCAAAGCGCTCCGGTTCGAATGCCTCCACATCGTCTCCCCATACGCGCGCGTCTCTGTGGAGTCCGGGAATCAGCACCGTCACACTATCCCCTTTCTTAATGGGATAGGTTCCACCGATACGGGTATCCTCTTTTGCAGATAACGAAAAGGCAGGCGCAGTCGGCCATAACCGAAGTGACTCGCTCAGAACCATGCGGACGTATTTGAGTTCCCGCACCTGGTTATACGAAGGAACTGGATCCTTCAGCACGCGGTCCACCTCACTTACCGCCTTGCGCAGCTTATCCGGGTTTTTCATCAGAAAATAGATCGCGAAGGAAAGCAGCCCGCTTGTGGTCTCGTGCCCCGCGATCAGAAATGTGATCATCTGATAACGGATATTCTCATGATCCAGCCGCTCGCCTGTATCAGGATCCACGCCCTCCAGCATGTGCGCCAGCAAATCTCCCTCCTCGCCGCCATGCGCCTTGCGCTCTTGAATAAGCTCATCCACAAGCGAGAACATCGACTGAATGTCCTCCTGAAACTGACGTTTCTTCTTAATCATGAACATGTCCTGAATGCCCAGCCGGTGAAGCTGGTTCATGCCTTCATCAAGTGAACGCACCATGCTGTCGATAAATGGATGATTGTCTTCGCGATAAAAGCTGTTAAACCTATAATTAAACCCGCACAGGCCGATTGTATCGAGTGTCAGGCGTGTCATATCGGCAGGAATATCCACTGTTTCATCCGGATTGAGCCGTGCCCATTTCTGGATAAGCTGCATGGCAATATCAATCATCTTCGTATGATATCCCTGCATTGCACGCTGGCTGAAGCTGGATAACAGAATGTTATGAGCTTTTTTCCAATTGGGCTCCTGCGTCGCGCTCGTAAACAATCCATCCCCCGCAAAGGGGCGGACATTCTGCAGTGGTGCCCAGATTCGTTTATCAAAACGCTTCTCGTCACACGCGTCCTTAACATACTCATGGCCGGAGACATACAGCTCCTTGCGCCCCCCGGGATACTGAAACTGGAAGATCGGCCCGAATTCCGAGGCGACCTTTACAAGCGATTGGATCGGAGCCGCTGAATCCAGCAGGGGCAGATTACCCAGCGGTCCGAAGGTTTTAGGTTGAGGCACCGGTGTCGTTTGTGTCATGGTTTTTCCCTCCATTATCCCATAATTCTCTTTGTATTTGCCCTTAGGATAGGGCTGAATGAAGCACAGACAATACTGATTGACCATAATCGTAATTCGGTCATTTTTTGATAAAAAAGAAGGATCCGACGCGCATCGCTGGTTTCCACTTACAATGATGGTCTTATCCTGCCTCTTACCCTATCACGATATGATTGTCCCGCACATCAGCCGCAGGTCCATAATTCCAATGAGGGCTTCTGCTCCTCTTTATATTACTTTTCAACCAGAATATGCTCCATTATTGAAACTTTAGGACTATTCAATGCCCATTAATTCATCCGCTGTTCTATAGGAAAACACAAAAAAAAGACACCTTGATGATCGCCCTCATAGTGCGCACCTGGTATCCGGCTACAGAAAACGTTCACAAATCTGTCACTTACGAGAGACTTTCCCTCATCTCTATAATTACAAAGGTAAATGAGAGAGGATGATGAAATTGCCAGTAACAAAGAAAGAGCATTTTTATTTTGGGTTGATGATGTGCATCGGGATGGTCATCATGATGACCTCCTACAATGTAATCACGAACGGATTAATTGGTGAAGTTTCATTCATCGCCATAATCAGTCAATTCGTACTGGGCTTTATCATTGCCTTCTTACTGGAACTGTTTATAGTCGGTCCAACAGCACAGAGAATCGTGTTTTCGATAACGCGCCATAAGTCCGGTAAAATGATTACGATATTGGCAATGTCATTCTGTATGGTGACGGGGATGGTTTTCTTTATGTCTATGTATGGATTAGTTTCAGCTTACCTTTCCCATCACCTCGCAGGAGAGCCCTTGCTTGGAAGTTATTTCGCCATATTCTTGAAAAATTTTGTTTTTGCTTTCCCGCTTCAGCTCCTTATCATGGGACCGCTCGTACGGTTCTTATTCGGTAAAATTAAAACGAGTCGGCTGAAGCAATCATTGACCACCGTCTAGGCTGACTGTCACTAACGCTCCTTAATAGTAAAAAGCCGCCCAGTTGGGCGGCTACTAACCACTGCTCACAAATTGGATTACCCCAATGAGAGCTAATAGAAGAAAAATAGCGTCAGTCTCCTTAGTTCGTTATCATCTACCTATATCCATTCGATAAACACGAGCTAAATCCTCTTCCTACACTACAGAGCCGATATGAGAAGGAAGCGCTGGCCCAATGCCAGTAGCTGTCTGATGCCTTAGTCTATCAATCCATCGCTTTGCGCAGATCATAGTCATGTAGATCAATATCGAGCGTGTCTCCTAGTGCTAACTTTGCCAGTTGGCTTCCTATAAAGGGTCCCATGGTGAGTCCGGACGCTCCAAGTCCGTTTGCCGTTATAAGCCCTTTCCAGCCCGGAACAACGCCTATCACAGGAAGGAATCCGGGCGTAAACGGACGAAAACCCACCCTGACCTCTTGAAAAGTGCTGTCGGCTAAACCCGGTGCTAATTCAAGCCCTTTATTGAGGATTTCCTGCATACCGCCTGCCGTTACTCTAGTATCATAACCTTCAATTTCATTTTCATGGGTCGCGCCTATCACGATTTTCTGTTTATCAAAAGAGAGCAGATATTGATCTGTAGGCGGTATGACTACAGGCCAGCTGCCTGTCTCTTGCTCACCCTGAATTTTCACGTGCATGATCTGAGCTTTTTGATAACTCACCTTAAAATGAATACCTAGGGGCTGGAGCAGTTGGTTTGCCCAAGCGCCTGCACAAACAATGACTTGGTCAGCCTCGAAACGATCCGTCCCGACCGTTACTCCCGTTACTCGGTTTGCCTGATACACCAGCGAGGCATCCCCGCTGATCAGGACAGCCCCGTTTCTATGCGCGGATCGGATTAACGCATCACGCAGCGCACGACCATCTATCCTTGCAGCACCGCTAATATGAACCGATTGATAACCTTCTGCCAGCAAGGGAAACCGCGTCATGGGTTTCTGTTTCATTCAACCGGGTGATTTCACCGATTTCCGGAGCATCTGCTTTTCGTTGATGTGCCCGCTCCTCCATCTTTCTGATTTTGTCCAAATCCGCATGAATGCTAAGAGCACCAACCTGAGCATAGCCGGTATCTGTCTCTCCTTCGCTTTCCAGCTCATGGATCAACCCGGGATAGAAACGCGCACCGGCCTTAGCCAGCTGGTACCAAGCTTGATTGCGCCTTTGCGATAGCCAGGGACAGATAATGCCAGCCGCAGCATCCGTCGCTTGCCCTTGATCCTGACGATCTATGATTAGGACCTCTGCTCCCATTCTCGCTAACTGATATGCTGTTGATGCCCCCAGGATCCCTGATCCGATGATGATGACTTTCTTCATAATTACATCCCTTTCCTAAATCACTGTATCCATTATAGCGAATACAGTCTGAAAGTATAATGGCAGCGTGTGCTCCTGCGCACCACCCTTATCGTTGAACGCAAAAAAAGTCGCCGATCCCGGCGACTTCATCATACTTCTATACTCTTGAACTCGGACGAGCCTCTTATACAGATACCCGTTATATTTTTTCAACCCATTACTTTTCCATTACGGCAAAATAGTTATCTTCCTCATCAGCAAAATTGAAGACTCTGCCGGAAGGCAAATTTACAATTTCACCGACCTTGACATTCTTATTCGACAAGTCACTCATTAATCCATCGAAATTTTCCGTGTAAAACATTAAAGAAGGCGTCCCCAGATTTACGCCAGGCGAGAATTTTGCGACAAGTTCCTTATCATGCAGCACGATGCTGGTTTCCGAGCCCTTTGCAGGAGCAATTTCAATCCATTTCATCTGATCGTTGCTTTCTTCGGAAATGACATGAAATCCTACCTTCTCTGTCCAGAACTTCACTGCCTCATCCTGGTTATTCACATACAACATAATTTTTCCAAGTTGGCTAATCATCATCTTTCCACTCCCTTATGTAAAATGAATATCCAATATCCAATGCTCCTAATTCTCTCCATCGTAGTGATTTCTGATACCTGTTGTGATAGTTCGGTTCTATAGTATCATTCCTCATAAATGCCAAGCCCGCATACACCAGGCAGTCTACCCTTTCTAACTCGCCTGTGTCACTACCTGAATATTATAGCATGTACACAACGTCATAGTTTCTTATGAATTGCTCATTTTTATAAATTTCTACAAAATTAGAGTTCACGCATCCGTACTTGACCAAAAATAACAGAAATCCTTATAAGAATGGGCTCCCTCTTACCTATGAACATCTAATCGAAGTGACAGCAAGCCGCATAGGATAGATTAGATGGACAAGAGAGTGTGGTGACGAATTTGAAACTGCAAGACGTCAAAGGTGCTTACGATGTAATTATCGGCTTGGGCAGTTGGTGCGGACCTTCGCTTTATTTGCGGCAACGTGGACTGAGAAGGTTTGCCTTCCCGCTGGACTGGATGATATCCAACTCGATTTCGGATGTCAGCCGATTATTGGACAATCGCTTCGTTGGATTTATGGATCTGGAGCAGCTGCAGAAGACCAAGGGTACTTCGGCTTTGTTGGAAGATGGAGTCGCTGTTTTGTCTGAAGGAAATCAGGTGTATCAAGATGCCCATTTTATTCTGGATACCCGGTATAACATCATATCCGTGCATGATTTCCCCGTATTGCCTAACCAGGATTGGATGCATTCGTACGATGTTTACAGAGGAAGACTCAATCATCGCATCGATCGATTCTTCAGAATTCTTGAACATAGCGAATCCGTTTTATTTGTCAGGTGGGGGGAAGTGACCGCCGACGAAGCAGCCGAGCTGCATGCGGTGTTATCTTCGTTAGTTCGCGGCACATGTAATGTTCTCTTCCTTCAAACTCTTCTCGATTTGGAGAATGTACAAGAAATCGATTGGGGAATGGACGGTATTTGCACGCTGCAGGTCCCGGACAGCCGCCCGAATGATATATCCATTTGGAATTATGCGCTTGATGGCCTCCGTTTGACCAATCGCTGGGGGATGTAACAGCGGAACCATAATAAGAAGGTTACCGGAAAGATAAAAAGCTGCCGCTGAATGTGGGGGACGGGACTGACCCCCGAATAGCGGACAGCTTTTTTAAGTTCATCATTCAAGAAAAGGCTTTGAATTTGCCTGATAACGTTACAGTTTTCTGCCATTTTGATCTTGCGCATTTGGCAAGTTGCTGATAGGATAATTCGAGTGGCGAAAGTGGTACATGCCTCACATTATGGATTAAAAAGCAGGTGAATAAAATGAATTTGTTAAAAGAATTTAAAACCTTTGCGCTCAAGGGAAATGTGCTTGATTTAGCCATCGGGGTTATTATTGGTGCTGCCTTCGGCAAGATCGTATCCTCGTTGGTGAGTGATATCATTATGCCGGTAATCGGGCTGCTGCTTGGCGGAGTGGATTTCTCCGGGCTTAAGGCTACGATCGGAGATGCAACGCTGACATATGGCGTATTTCTTCAAACAGTTGTGGACTTCCTGATTGTCTCCTTCTCGATCTTCTTGTTCATTCGTATGCTCAACCGTTTTAAACAGAAAGAAGAGGAAAAGCCCGAAGAGCCTCCAGCTCCATCCAAGGAAGAGTTGTTGCTGGCCGAGATCCGCGATTTGCTGAAGCAGCAGAACCAAACGGGTAATTAAGCTCTGCAACTGCTGAGAGTGTTTTCGTTAACTACGAGAGCACTCTCTTTTTTTATGGCTTCACTCTCCCTCACCCATGATTGGTGTTGACAGTTGATGATTCCAAACCTATAATCCTCACTATACCTAGTTAAATAGTATATATTAAAATAATGGAGAACCTGCCTATCCGTACTGAGACTGTTCTCACAAAGAGGAGTGTAAAAGCATGCCAAATGTTCAAACATTCAAAGCAACTGCCCATTTAGAAGAAGGCGTTCGAGTTGTGACCCAAGTAAGACAATTTGAATTGGTTATTGACGAGCCAAAAAGCCTTGGAGGAACTGACACCGGAATGAATCCTGTCGAAGCATTGCTTGCCTCCCTTGGGGCATGCCAATCCATTGTCGCCCGGGTTTATGCTTCTAAATTCGATGTAGTTCTGGAGGATTTCAGGGTAGATGTAGAAGGTGACCTGGATCTTGACGGATTTTTCAACCGATCCGAGGTACGCCCCGGATACTCCGATATTCGATACACTTTTTACATCAAGACTCCTTCGCCAGCAGAAAAGGTCGAGGCCTTTGTGGAATTTCTGGAGAGCAAATGCCCTGTGGGCGATACGATTGCCGAACCGGTGAAGCTCAAACGGAATCGCGTCGTTATTGAAAATTAGAAGAATACATAAAGGGCTGCAGAGTTGCACGAAGCAACATGACAGCCCTTATTCGCTACATTTAAAACCGCGTGATCTCACCCGCTTTTATTTCCAGCGACTCTCCTTCTACACTAACCCAGACGGTCTGAGCACAAGGGTTATGGATCATCCGGCTATCCGCTGAGAAGCGAAGCTGTTCCAGTACGCGGCAATAGGCAAAAATTTCAGCATTCGTGGCATACCAGATATCGTCCCGACCAGCAATCTTCTCTCCGAATCGATCAACCAAATCCCAATTCCGATCATTCTCGAATTCATAACTATGACCCCAAACGTACAGAATCGCCATCCGTGAAAATCTCTGCTCCATATGTACAAACTTCTCAGCATAATCCACCATCTCCATATGATGACAAGTCGGATGCCAGCGAAGCCACTCATCCGGCTTATGGAATAAGCCGTGGCTGTTTACTGTGCGGGCATATTCGATGCCAAGGGAACGCAGCAGGCCGACCACTTGATCGTTGTAAGTGCCAAACGGATAGCTAATTCCCTTTACCGGATAATGGACCAGCGATTCCAGCCTTTTCCGGTCCTCCACAACCTGTTCTATCGCTTGCTCCAAAGGCGTCTGGTCCAGGAAGGGATGATCCACCGTATGCGCAGCCACTTCATGTCCACGATAAAGAGACTCCACCTCCGTTTCATCGATATACCCCTCCTTCCCGAGTGTTCCGCTGTTTAAATGAAACGTACCGCGTATCCCGTAATCATTCAGCTTTTCTACCAATCTCCGATCATATTCACGCCCATCATCAAAACTAAGCGTCAATGCTTTTTTTGCGCCGCCCGGAAACCGATCAAATTGTATGCGCATTCAAGAACCTCCCTGAAAATGGATTCTTATTGGCACGATGCATCTCCTTTCGCACCGATTTCATTTTCATTATACGATGCAATGGGTCCATGAATTGTATTATTTTTTGCTAACAGCATACAGGAATCGGCAGTAACCGATCTCGGCCGCATTTTTCATAAGTTCAATATTGAGCCATGCGAGCAGCTCATGGAATGGCCTATCTTCGAAGGGCCATCGTGTTCGTTCCATGGAAAGCAGCGCTTCCCCCGGTAACCCAGCCACTTCACGCTCCCATTCGTCCTTTAACCGGTTAATCCTATCCCTGGTCTCTTGTATGTTCCCCATAGACAGGACCTCTTCACGAGTCAAGGTTCCACTGCCAAACGAATGATCCAAAACCATGGACCACCAGTATGTGATATGCCAAGTTAGCCAGGATATACTTGGCGGGCCAATCTCGTACTCCTCGGTTTCCGGCCAATCCGTACGCCAAACTCCAGATTCGTGATACACGTGAAGTCCCTTCATAGCAGGTCGCGAGTGAAACTCTTCGTCTTGCAGCCCAGTGAGATGAATGTTGAGCATCTGCCATGATATTTGAAACTGAAAATCAAGTGTGCTTCGGATAAGCTCGTTCGGGTTTGATATAGGATGTCCCCCCTGCACGACACTCCACCTCCATTTTAAATAAACAAATCAGACTTTTGTCTTTTAAATTATAGACATAATATTATAACGTCTTATTATTGTCAATAAACAAACTAAGTTATGATTCGCTAGAATGTTGAAATTGAAGTTCGGCGACATATGAAAATAAAAAAATAAAAAAGCCGCTAAAACGCGGCTTTTACCGTGTACTCATGCCTGATTCGGATAACCTGGTTGCTTTCACTAAATAGGACGCCAGTCCAGGAATCATCCGTGTAATGCCAGGGTAGAACCGATTGGTTTTGGCAAAAGCGAGCTTCTGAATTCTTCTCGCCCTTCGAAGCAGCTGCGTAAAGGTATCATTGGCCTCCTTGGTATACTCCTTCTGCCAATCAAGATAGCTGAGTTCTCCCCTGAGGTACTTGTCGGTCCAGTGAGAACACAACAGCGAAGATCGCAGTGCAACGGACATCCCGTCCCCGCACAGAGGCGGAAGCATAAGCAGTGCATCCCCGATATGCGGATACTCAGACCATGGCTCTGGCGTGTCCGACAAGTGGAGCGGCGCAATCGATACCTGGGTTCCTGGAACAGGCGTCCCAGCGGCGATTCGCTGGACTAGTCTTCCGTTCGTCAGGGAGGCAGCATGTAGAATTTCCGGAACCGATTTCCCGCTCCCTTGTACTGCGTCCAGTGTCAGCAATGCGGCAACATTGACCGCTCCATTCTCGATCGGCGACATCCCGACATAACCACCCTCGCAAAAATACAGTTCGACCCGAGGAGGCAGCGTAATTCCGCTATAGTGGGATTTCACACCAACGTATACGGTATCATCCTGATTATCATCGGAAGCCGTAACGCCACGAGGCTTTTTTGTACCGTATGCGCCGATTACAGCTTTGGCCTGATATCGAAAACGCTCATTCCCCTGCCTCGTTTCTACTTCATACATCTGATGCTCCACCTTCTGAATATTCATTACGGTTGTTTTGGTGGCAATATGCGCACCCGCTTCCAATGCCTTCTCATGCAATAGAGCATCCAAAACATAACGACTGATACCATAGGCTTGCCCGGGTAATGGAGCTGTTATCTCGCCGCCTTGAGGCATGATGATTCTGGCATGCTCCATGGTGCCGGGGTTAACCTCATGTCCGAGCAGATGGATACCCAAGTATTCAAGCATTTCCCTGGTCTCGGGTGACATGAATTCACCGCAGGTCTTATGGCGCGGAAATTCTTGACGATCCAGCAGCAGAGTACGGTGACCTTGCTTGGCAAGCTGCAGCGCACAACTGCTGCCTGCAATTCCTGCTCCGATGACGATGACATCCATTTCCTTCGACATGTATGAACACCACCTTTTTACTCTTTCATTAGCACGTTGCCTTTTACTCATTAGGTGACAATTTCGTCTTATGATTTTGGAATCACGACGGAATAACGGAACAAAGGCTTCCATTCGTAGGTCATCGTTTCGTGGTTAAGCTGCTTCTTTAACTCTCTCCAATCCCTTCCTTTGAAGCCCTTGGCAACCGAAAGCGGACCATCGTGCCGAATGTAACGATTGCGCGAAATCATCCGCGTAGTAATCCATACGGCCGTGTAGGGTACCAGGTGGCGATGGATATCACTGATAACGACTCCATGAACAGAGGCTCTCAGCATATGCGACACGATATCAATCAGCTGCTGCCCATTAAAATGGTGGACGAACTGGGAACCGGTCACGATATCTGCCGATGCAGCCGGCAGTTCCTTGACATCAGCACGCCGTACATCAACCCTCGGCTCATCCCGGAATAGCTGCTTGGCCTCGTCGCATGCCTCCTCTGTCATATCGACAAGCGTTATTTTTAGCTCGATGCCCTGTTGATCCGACCATTGCAGCAGCTTCTGATTAACATCGCCCGATCCCGCACCCACATCCAAAACACTAAGGGTTCCAGGACTACCCATCGTTTTCCATAACTTTTCCACACCGGCCAGGGTGGGTCCCGGTGCCGCGAATATTTTGTTCAGCCGCCTTAAATGCTGAAGTGCTTCGCTCAGCTCTTCCCCTCCCATGGAGAAATCATCCATAAGCTCTTCTTCCTGTGCCCGCGAGGACAAAGCTCTAAAGAAGGACATGGTCCTGCTCCTTAACCGATGACGAGTAAGCCTTTACATAGTTAAAACGCATGAGCTCTGCTGTCAGGCCGGGTCCGAAGGCCATGGCTACACCTTCCGTGAACGTCTGATTCTGCGCCTTCATGTCCTGGCGCATGGCATTCAATACAAACATAATGGTGACCGATGACAAGTTGCCCGCAGTTCTTAAAATCTCTCTGCTGTATTGGGTCTGCTCATCGCTTAAGTGCATAACTTCCTGCACGGAATCCACAATGCCCCGTCCGCCGGGATGGATGGCCCAGAGTTCAGGGAGCTTGTCCCCCTCCAGCAATACACGCAGCTCTTCTTCCAGGTGAGCACCGAGCAGCTTCGGAATACGGGGAGATAAAAAGAGATCAAAACCGGTATTGCCCACCTCCCATGTCATATCCTCCGTTGAATCCGGCAGCAGAACAGAATAACCTGAACCCAGCTTCAGATAATGCTGGTGATGAGATTCAGGAGGGCCGATGACACAGGAGGAGGCGCCGTCTCCGAAAAAAGAGGCTGCAAATAACGCTTCTCTCTCCTTCACCGGCTGAAAATGAAGAGTACAAAGCTCCACGCATACGACCAGTACTTGCGACCCTGGAGCTCCTTGAACGACATCTCGTGCCATTTGGATCGCTTTAAGTCCAGCGGCGCATCCTTGAAATATCAGCGGCAGACGATTGACGCGCGGAGACAGTCCCAAATGCCGAATCAGCATAACATCCAAGCCCGGCTGATATTGACCCGTGCAGCTGACTGTAATGAGATGTGTAATCCGATCCGGTGCCATGTCGGCATCTTTCAGAGCCTTCTCGGCTGCTGTTAAGCCAAGCGGGAGTGCCTCTCTCTTGTACTTATCCATTCTTTCCTCTGTTGTCGGAACGGCTGACTCGTCATGGGAAGGCAGATAACGGCATGCTTCCAATGGATCCAGATAGTTCGATTCGCAAGTATAGCGTGTCTCGACACCGCAGGATCTGAATACTCTTCGGGCGAAGCGCGCCAGATCGGATCTGTTCTGCAGCGTAGATGCAATTAATTCTGCAATATCCGATTGTGCTACGGAATGTTTCGGCAATGCCGTACCCATCCCGAGAATCGCAGCATCGGACATACCGTTTGTTTGTTTCATGCTCAAACCTCCTGCATTGTCTTGGAATTATTCATGATTACCCTTCCCCGGGCATTTTGAACGCGTTCAAGACTCATTGAGGTTAGGATAACCCGAACTTGGCGAATTATATCCAATTCAAACCATGCCCTATAACCTCTCAAGGATAACTAGCGCCCCAACTCCTGCTTCCTCTATGACTGGAAGGATGAGATGCGAGAGGAATTGAACACCGCGGAACCTGACGATAAGCGTGAGTTAATGGTACAGATCTGGTATCCGGCCAGCCCATCGGCCAAAGGCAACAAGGCACCTTACGACGCTTACCCCGATATTTTTGAAGATGGATACAGCCAAGCGCTTCATATGCCTAAAATGTTATTCAAAAACCTTGGCTTGATCAAAACGCATGCCGTAGAAGGAGCTGAACTCTCGGATACGGCGCCAAGAACCAGACACCTTCCAAATCGAGCAGCTGGCAAGTCACGGGTATATTGTTATCGGTATTGATCCCTGATGGACGCGTAGTTTATTTCTCTCCGCTTATTGATAGCGGCTACGAGTATTTGGATCAATTGAATAAGGTCTGGGTGGGGGATGCGATATTCGTGCTCGATCAAGTGGAGAAGCTGGCGAAGAATGATCCAGACCAGCACTCCAAATCACCTCGCGAGTAAGCGTTTTTTTATGTATTACACACCAAATTGTTTCAGATGATGATCCAGGTGCTTGTATATTCCTTTTCCCCACTGCTCCGGGGTCAGTTTACCGAAAAACGGATGGGGATGCGATGTGCATTTCTCAGTTCCATTTTGTTGGAATAATATAATTTTCTCCTTCAATTGTTCTCTTTCCGTTTCAAAATCTCTTGGATCTGCAATCAATATTTCCGGAATGCTGGACATATTACGGGGTACTGGCTTCTCATTATATAAAACAGGCCTCGCAAACCTTCCAACGACCATACCCAACCAGCCTCTTGGCAGGTTCGTGATGCCGCTGGCTATGTCTTGGAACGCGGAGTTGTGAGCCAGCATTTGCGTTACATTCATTTTTCCCCATAGCGGCTGTGACAGCGGGCTTAAACGATCTATTCGGTTCAGTATTTCGGTCATATCCGTAGGATTGAATATATTTTTCATGGTTCCCTGCCCCTATAATCCAGAATTAATATTTTAACAAAAGGATTAATATCATCAACCCTGTGAACGAAAATGAGATTGTTGCCAATATCATGGAAACCCGGTGGCGCCTCGCTTCCGGAATATGCTTCCATTCCATGTAACCACGAAAGCAGAAGGCCAAGGTCACTAAGAACGGCCATAACGGATAAGGTTCGCTTCGATCGATCATCCATATTAATGCTATGATTACAATCATTAAAATCCAAGAACCAATAAGATACCGTTTATACCCAGGTGTATCACGCATTTCTTCTTCCCCAACATCCGTGACCTTATACTGGATCCATTGAACCACCATAATCGTAAGAAGCATGAATGAATACAAGCCTTCCATTAACGCCATCCCTCTTTTCAATTTCAAAAAAAACGCTGCGACACGTAAGAAAACAAAAGGCCCATGCTGGATTGGTGTACAATGGGAGTTATCACACACCCATTGTACAGCAGAACCCAACATGAGCAACTCTCATCTTAGCATAATGGAACCAGAACCACTAGATATTGCATCTACTGCGAATCGCGCAGAAAGGCCTGTAAATCTGCAGGCAAGTTATTGTTCCGGGTACAACTCTTGATTCAGTTCACTTGTTGCTGCCATGAACTGATTCAATAGGGATTCGCCAGCATCAGATTTGTTCAATGCCTGGTTTGTGGCCAGGTTTTCAAATTGAGTTATCAGTTCTCCTTTTTTCTCCAGCTCTTTCAAAACTCGCTGCACGAGCGGGTCTTCAGAATTCTGCTGGTCCGCATAATAAGCACTTTCAATTGCGTACAGGTCTTTATAACCTGCAAAAACTTCGTTAAATTCATCAAGGGCGCTTTGTGGATGGAGTTCATTGTCTAATTCACCAGCCCTGCTCTCCAGCTCCTTAAGCTTCTGTTCATCCTCTGTTGTGGCTCCAGGTGCATCCGCAATTTTTTTCTGTGCTTCATAGCTTTCGTGTGCATAGGAAACCTTCTCTTGCAGGTTCGGACTGTTTGCATCAACCTTATCCGCGTTCATGTTAGCCCATGTAAAACCTCCAATGGCCAAAACGCTGCAGACAGACAGAATGATCCACGTGTTTTTCTTCAACTTTTCTCAGCTCCTTTAGCTTTTGATTTTGATGGATACGATCCACGAACCGTAAGCGACATAAGATTTTAACGAGATATCCTTGTTCCATGTTCCATTGCTAACAGAATGTTGTGCAACCTTGAGATCGTTTCCAGGTCCATAACCGTTTACCATTTGTGAATGGATCGTATGTCCGGCTGAATTCACGTGTTGGACAATATCTCCCCGAAACAACTCATTGTAGATGGGTTGGAAGTTATTGCTTAATTCCTGCGACGTGTATTTGGTTGCCCTGTAGGCCTTCTTTCCACCTTGGTCGTTTATAACTGCAAAATGCTCTCTGAATTGATGTGCCCCCGTCCAAGAAGAAGTTCTTGGATTTGTAGACGGCGGAACATGAGGGCCATAATAGTACCAATCCACCGTATTTCTATTCTGTCCTTTGGTTCCATTAAATGGCAGTCCGCCTCCTTCATACAATGCTTGGGATACAAAGTTAGTGCAATCTCCTCCATCGCTGTTACTCCCATAATTAGCATAACTAGGATTCGCTTGTGTTGCCCATGTTTCTGCATAGTCGGCGGCGCCGCCGCGGTCAAACGAGCTATTGGTACTTGTGGAATTCGTGAACATGACTTCTGCTCCGAAAGCTTGTGTAGACATTAATAACGTGGAACAGGCAACAACAGTGGCAACAAATGCTGACTTCAACTTTCGTTTCAACTAAAATCCAGCCCCTCCCGTGACTCTCAGTCTAGCTAATTGTAAAGCTAATCCGATTATGTAATCACGAGTTGTCCGCCTTACCCTTAGCTTAAGCAAAGAGTGCTAAAATTTTTATATTGTAACAGGACAACAGGAATTCTCACATTTAAGATGTTCCCGCTGAAACCTGGCACAACTGACCTTCTTGTAATATAGACGCTTATAAACAGAGAAAAGTTATACTGAATTGTAATTTTTTTACTAAATATTTATTCCTCTCCCATTAATAGATAGATATTATGAAATAAGAGACCCTTGCAGCAAAATCGCTGAGGGCCTCTTCAACCAGTTTTTTGGGGATTGCATCTTACAGATTAAAATGAAGCAGCTTCTCGGGATTCATGACAATATAAACATTGGAGATAAGATCATTCTCAATCTGTATCGAAATAACCGAAAATGTAAAGGGACCCGTCTTGATAACAATACCCGGAAGAGCGTTCACTTCACGAAGCTCGCATACGAAATCCTGCGGTACTTTAGGCCGAATCGCCTCGAAATAGCGAGCGACGATTTTGGAACCGACAATCGGCCGGAGAGCGGCTTGCGCTTTTCCACCGCCGTCGGTGTATAGAGTGGCATCGACCTTCAGAATATCCAGAAGTAGATTCATATTGCCCGTCGCAAGTGCCTGAATGAAGGTCTCGACATGACGCACACCCACAGCTCTCACCTCAGACCGCGTTTCCGGTTGCTGCGCCAAACTTCGGCGTGCCCGGTAATCAATCTGTCTGCAATTTCCTTCGCTCTTGCCAACAATCGTGGCGATCTCGCTAAACGGCAGGGTGAATACCTCTCGGAGCAGAAATACGATTCGTTCCATATCTGAAAGCTGATGCAGAAGGAGCAAATAGGCGGTTGTTAGTGACTCCTTAATAATGTACTGATCCATAGGATCATCGCTAACTGCTGCATAAGGCTCTGGAAGCCAGGGACCAACATACGTCTCACGCTGCCTGCTGGCCGACTTCAGCTTGTTGAGACATCGATTGACCGTCATTTTGCACAAATAGGATTTGGCATTACGAATTTGCGTACCGTCCCCTTCTTCAAGCGAAAGAAATACGTCCTGCACGATGTCCTCAGCATCCATAACACTGCCCATCATCTGATATGACAAAGAAAATAGCAGATGCCTCCATTCGTTATACCAATGTTCGGTTTCTATTGCGGCTCACCCCAGTCCTGCGTTCATCATCATTGCGTTTAATAATAGCATGTGCCGCTCGTTTGGCACTTGCGAACGCGGCGTCCGCCAATACTTCTCCATGGCTTACCCAATCTCCTGCCACATATAACCCTTCCACTTCCGGTACTGCCGGACCCGGAGGGGGATCACTCTTGTCGGTGGAACGAAAATCATGAACGACCGTAATTCTTGGCAGATACTGCCGCGCAATCTCCTCGCTTCGCCATCCCGGATGCATTAAATCCATCGCTGCCTCAAGCTGCTGCTCATTATCCTGCGGATTCCCAGCATGTTCACCAAGCTGCTTAACGAGATGAATGATAAAGCTTCCATCATCATTCAATCTGGCTACAGATGAAGGACTGTTATAAAAAATTGGCGCATCCAGCCAGAAACCGGCAATGTAAGATCGGTTTTTTGGATTCGGAAACCGGCGAAGCACTAAATCCAGGCAGGCAGCTGCCATGGGCCGAGTCTCGTTCTTCCAACGGAGCAGACTCGTCTTCTCCGCGCCCCTTACCAGCTTGCATGCTTGTTCAGGACTTCCTGTCATCATCACGTTTGGAACAGTAGTCGTTCGGTTGTCTGAAAAATGAACGATCCACGCCGACTCGTGTTGAACAACCTCAGCAACACCCAGTCCGGTTGCCATGACAACGCCTGCTCGCGAAGCCTGCGCTTCCAGTTCGTTGATGAGCGATACCCATCCCCCATCGAGATAAAACGCTTTACCCGCAAACGTACGCTGCAGTTGACGTACAGCCTCTCTTGCCCCATGAAGGCTGGGATCGGGCACGAAGGAATTGGATCGGCAGATCGAGTAGACGATGTGCCGGATCATCGGGTCGTTAATTTCCCGCTCCGCCCACTCTCTTAACGTCAGACGTTCCAACTGCCCCGTTTTGATTCTCCCAAGCTTTATCATGAACCGAACGAGCTCGGCCTTGCCGGATAACGAGAGTAAACGTGAGGTAAGCAGCTTTACGGGGCCCGTAGGAATGTCATACACTTTACGATTCCAGATGCCCGCAACGCGCGGAGGAGGGTTGGCTCCAATCAGCTTCACCCCTAACTCATTCAACACCGCCTCCCCTTCCCCATCCTGGTAAAAAGCATGCACGCCAAGATTCAAGGCTGCCCCTTTCTTCTTCACCGTCATCGCGCGTCCCCCAAGCCGATTCGATTTCTCGGCCAGAAGAACGGAGAGACCTGACCGCGCTAAATAAATAGAGGCAGTTAGACCTGCCAGCCCACCGCCTATAATGACAACATCAAAGGTTTTATCCCATTGATCCACCTTCATCACCTCTTCAATTTTATAGTTAAGACAATTGGAGGCGATCATTTGTTACAAACCAATTCTTAAAATCACGAAAAATTTTAGCATAAAGCCAAAAAAAGCCCCGATTTACACGGCAGCTCCAGGTCTATGTATTCTCATTCGTCTGACATATTGTAATGCATGCTGGAATTACATGATGAACACCTCATTCTTTGAAAACGTTCCTGATATAATAGAAATAGGTAAGGGTTTGATACGATCACCGCCTTTTCCCCTTCTCCGCACCGTGCGTGCGACTTTCATCGCACACGGCGCTCCATCTTTTTAGATTTTTATATCAATAGGTTCCAAGTTACTCATTTTACGGTACTGGTTGATCTTCTGAATTATGGATTCAGAAATTTCAATGGTAGACATGAGTTTAACAATCGTCTCCGGTATTGATGCATGAATTATTTTATGGATATCTTTGTGTAGGATTCGTAGATTTTTGTACATGTCCGTTCCTCCAAGGTGAAGGGGTTGAAGGTGATGACAATGTATTTCATCAGCGGTAAGGAAGACGCCTGAAATTTCGCATTTCCCCGCCTTCATACTGTATCTACTCAACCTGTTATCCAGATATTCGATGCTCCGATCCGGGATGTTGGACTTCATGAGTTTAATAATCTCAGAATTTATGTCCGGATTTAATTTCTTATGAAGTAGTGTTCTACCTTCAGATGTGAATGGGTTTAGATCTTGTTGAAAACATAAGTTGTTCATCGTTTTCACATCTCTTAAAGGGAATAGGAATACTCCTGCAACTTTAAAAGTTCTGTAGTTATTCTTGTAGAACTTTTTGTAGGTTGGTGGTGGAATATCTGGATGTTGATATTTCCCGATTGCTTTTAGACGATTGTAAGTGAATGCTTTCAGATCATAGGCAAGTCGTGCGAACTCAACACTAACATGTGTTGCTCGTGAGAAGTACCTGTGGATTCCAAGTACAAAGCTATTGAACAAGAGTGCATTTTGTGCAGTGGGCGATTTGTGTATTGTTTTGATTCGATCTTTTGCTTCCTTCTTGAGCTGTTCTTTCTTTTTGTTGTTTATGCCCGTGTATGCTACTCTCTTTTTTCCTTTTTTCTCAGCCCATATAGTGAACCCTAGGAAATCAGATTTTCGTTTTCTAAGGTTCACGATTTGTGATTTTTCGGGTGAGATGTCAAGTTTAAGACGATCCTTGAGATAGAGTCTGACTGCATGGTACCACCTATGGGCTGTCTTCCAATCGCGGCAGAGTATTTTGAAATCATCTGCGTATCGAACAATGTAACCTTCTTTGAGGTTGGTTTTCTTGAGTGCTCTAATTCTGTGAAAGTTCCCCGCATACGCATATTGTGTTTCAAAGTTTACCCATTGCCCAGCTACCCATTGGTCCAAGTCGTTTAGTACGATATTGGATAATAGTGGTGATAAAATTCCACCCTGTGGAGTGCCCTTTAATGGGGTACCTTCTCCTTCAATCTCAGCTTTTAGCATTTTGCTGATGATTCTCAGTACTCTTTTATCCCTTATTCCCATGTTCCATAGCTGTTTTAAGAGTAATGTGTGATTAACATTATCGAAAAACCCTTGTATGTCTACGTCTACAACATAGTGGAGGTTCGCCATATTAATTAAATGTTGCACTCTGGCAAGGGCATTATGTGCTGACCGCACTGGTCTGAAGCCGTAACTATGTTTGTAGAAATAAGCTTCAGCAATGGGTTCAATGACTTGTTTGAAGCATTGCTGAATGATTCTATCGGTTATACAGGGAATACCCAGCGGCCTTTTTTTCCCGTTAGGCTTGGGGATATGGACTCGTCTGACTTTCTTTGGTTGATAATTCAGTAGCCTTCTCCTTATTAGGAGTACCATTTCTTCATCAGTTAGTGTCTTTAGGTTATCAATCGTTTTGCCATCTGTTCCGGGTGTAACCGAGCCTTTATTTGACTTTATGGTGCGGTATGCCAAAAGGATATTTTGTTTTGTTATTATTAGGTCGTAAAGATTGTTAAAAGCTATCCTTTTTTGAGCGTTCTCATATAGGTCAGTAAAGGTACTCGTCATGTCGTAGTAGTCCCAGTAACGTAGAGTTTGCACTGTGGCCTCACCTCTTTCAGGAGATTTCCCACGTTCCTACCTGATCGGTGCAATTCACTTTTTGGAAAATTGATATTAATTTAAAAAGACTTGAGGCTGTTCCTCCACACCCATTACAGGTATTTCATCGGTCGTGCCTCTACTCTCACAAGGATTAGTACACTTCGGCATGTGTTCTGCCTTATAGTAGACGTCTGGGATGGCAGTCCGCTATTACGACGTTCCTTGCTTTCCTTGTTCCCTGAGACCTAGCTATTTGTGCTGAGCCTTAGGTGCCTCCTTTGAGCCTGTGGACTGGATATCGCCTTAGTTCGATATAGCGTATTTCCTAGATCACAATCGTACTTTACGCCATCCACCCTGATCATTGGTCAGGACATATGTTTCCATATGTTATGAATATAGACCCGTACATTCGGAGGTTCGTCAGATCCTAAGATCATTCTCACCATAGCTAACTTTTCAGCCATCCGGCATATCAGTTGGCATACCTTCTTAGATAAGTGGCTCTAGCCTTCTTTCTGCCGACTTTACCTGTGCTTCGAACCCAACACGCTGCCCGTGTTACGCACGCAGGAGATTAATGGGATTGTTTCAGGAAACCTGGTCCCCTCATTCCAATCCTCGGTCACAGAGTTAGACTTAATTCATTAAGTCTCCGCCTTTCCCTTTATAAACCGGTTATAGCAGAACAAGTCACTCGT